>JALVKK010000029.1 GCA_027033875.1 Flavobacteriales bacterium | reverse complement strand
TTCAAATCTTCATTGACCGGAAAAGGATTGTCATATTTCAAATTCCAACTGACACGATGTATGCCTTTTTGTGGTTTGGCTGTTATTTTTTTTACGACATTATTTTCATTATCAGTGATCGTAAAGAGCAAATATGAGGGTTCTTCCAATTTTTCATCGTATAATTCTTTCCAAGTCGGTTGCTTGATTTTTTCGCCTTTTTTAAATAATTTTTTTTCTTTATTACGACGGGCATCGGTTGTTGATAGCGGCGCTTCTTTCAAATAATAGGTAAAAACAGCTCCATAAGGCGGGTTTGGGGCATAAAAATCCGTTTCACCTTGACCGTATTTTTTATGTGTTTGTACATATTGCAAGGCATCTTTGACAGGGAACAAATAGCTATCGTTGTTTTGTAAGAAATTTTTTGTAATTTGTCGCAACGGACTGATATCATCTAAGATATAAAATCCGCGTCCGAAGGTTGCCAAAACCAAATCGTTTTCGCGGGCTTGAATGGCAATATCACGAACGGCAACATCGGGAATACCGTTTTTGAGTTGTGTCCAGTTTTGACCGCCGTCCACCGAAAAATAAATGCCTAATTCGGTGCCGGCAAAAAGTAAATTTTTGTTTTGTGTATCTTGTGAGATGCTATGGACAGCTTGATTGTCAGGTAAATTACCGGTTAAATTTTTCCAAGTTTTACCTTTGTCTGTGCTTTTGAGCAAGTAGGGTTTAAAATCATTGCGTTTGCGGTTGTCAAAACTCGCATAAACCGTGTTGGCATCGAAGCGGTCGGCAAAAACATCGCTGACATAAGTGTATGGCGGAACGCCGGGGAACTTATCAATTTTATGCCAAGTTTTACCGCCATTTTCCGTAACTTGTATCACGCCGTCATCAGAGCCGGTATAGAGCAAACCTTCTTGTACGGGCGATTCGTCCAACGATACCAAAGTACCGTATAAGGATGTCGATACATCTTTACGAACGGCTTCGGCAGACCAATATTTTCCCATCACTTGCCAAGTATTGCGATCGATATGTGCGGTTAGATCGGGGCTGATTTCTTGCCACGAATTGCCCATATCATCGCTTTTAAACAGCCGTTCCGCTGCGAGATACAAACGTTTATGATTGTGCGGACTAATGATAAACGGCGCATTCCAATTCCAACGAAATGTTTTTTCATCTTTGCCCGGCACCGGTTTAATTTTCAATCGTTGTCCGCTTTTTTTATCGTAGCGGAACAAATTACCGTATTGGTATTCGGAATAGACAATATTTGGATTTGTAGGGTCAACGGCACCCCAAAAGCCGTCCCCGCCGACGGTTACCGTCCAGTCGGATTTATGAACACCTTCGGCTCTGATACTTCGTGAAGGACCGCCGTAACTGTTGTTGTCTTGCGTACCGCCGTAAACATTGTAAAAAGGTGTAGCATTGTCCAAATATACGCGGTAAAATTGTACTACGGGCAAATTGGAAATATGACGAAACGTCTGTCCGCCGTCATAAGTAACATATACACCGCCGTCACCACCTATTAAGATGTGTTTGGTATTATCTGGATCAATCCAAAGAGCATGATCGTCAACGTGTTTGTTTTTAAGACCGAATCGTTTCCAAGTTTTACCGCCGTCCTCTGTATATTGCGTATAAGTTTGTGGTGAATAAACTTTATCGACATCTTTCGGATCACAATAAATTTCGTTGTAATATTGTCCGCTACTGTGATAATCGCTCATTTTTTGCCAAGATTCGCCTTTGTCGGTAGAGCGAAAAAAACCGCTTTTACCTTCGGCAGCTTCTATAATCAGATAGACTACATTAGGGTCCACCGGCGAGACGGCAATCCCCATACCGCCTATATCAACCTTAGGCAGACCTTTCATAATCTCACGCCAAGTTTCGCCGGCATCTTCGGATTTATAGACTTTTGATTCCGGCCCGCCACTGATATGCGTAAAAACATGACGCCGACGTTGTTCGGAAGTAGCATACAAAATATCCGGATTCTGCGGGT
>JALVKK010000028.1 GCA_027033875.1 Flavobacteriales bacterium | reverse complement strand
TTTTAAAAGAAACCGAAGCCAAAGATTTATTGAAACTTCTGACACGTTCCTATCTGTATAAAGACATTTTAATTTGGCAAAAAATTAAAAAATCCGACAAACTGATAAAATTACTCCAAGCATTGGCATACCAAATAGGTAATCAAGTATCATATAACGAACTTGGACAACTAACCGGTTTGGATAACGAAACCGTAGAAAACTATATCATTTTATTGGAACAATCTTATGTTCTTTTCAGATTACCGTCTTTTAGCCGTAATTTAAGAAATGAACTCAAACGTTCGCGTAAAATTTATTTTTATGATACGGGTATTCGTAACGCACTCATCGGAAATTTTAATAATATTGAACAACGTAATGACGTAGGGGCTTTATGGGAAAATTTTATGATAGCCGAACGGATTAAATTTACGGATTATCACCAAATCTATACCAATAGATACTTTTGGCGTACCCACGCCCAACAAGAAATCGACTATATCGAAGAACGGGATGGCAATTTGTTTGCTTATGAATTTAAATGGAATACTCGCAAAAAAGCAAAAATCCCAAAATCATTTACAGTAGCTTATCCCGGTGCCGAAACCAAAATCATAACACCGGAGAATTATTTAGAATTCATTATGCCGGAATAATAGACTTTTTTGAGCAATGCAAAAAAACTAAATTTGCTATCTACAATAAGGAAACAACTAAATTCCGCTACTTTTTGCCGGTTTGAGTATTAAATTCCTGTAAATTCTGCGATTGCATCCGCAATATTTATATAAATTTTGCGATTACGTCTGTAAAATTTATTTTTTCCAAAAGCATAACTTTTAGATACCGAAAACTATCAAATAAGCATATCATCAATTCTCACTAAATTTGCAGAAAATTCTCCTATTTTTGTACCTTGGTAAAAAAGATTTTATAAAGAAATACATTAGTTTATGACATTAGAAAACAACCATAATCAATCGGAACAAGCGCGGAAAAAACTTTTTTTGCTCGATGCTTACGCCTTAATTTTTAGGGCTTTTTACGCTTTTATTAAAAATCCGCGTATCAATTCCAAAGGATTGGATACTTCGGCTATCTTTGGGTTTCTCAATACTTTGATGGATTTAATTCGCCGCGAAAAACCCGACCATTTGGCGGTGGTTTTTGATTTAGGCGGTTCCAAAGAACGTCGTGAATTGTTTGAAGACTACAAAGCAAACCGACTCGAAACCCCGGAAGGTATTCAACTGGCAGTGCCTTATATCAAGCAAATATTAGCAGCGATGCACATTCCTGTTATTGAACTTGAAGGTTGGGAAGCAGACGATTTAATAGGGACGCTTGCCAAACAAGCCGAAAAAGAAGGTTTTGAGGTGTATATGGTTACCGCTGATAAAGATTTTGCTCAGTTGGTTGACAAACATATTTTTTTATACAAACCTTCGCGTATGGGTAATGGTATCGAAATTTGGGATGTCGCAAAAGTCAAAGAAAAATTCGGTGTGGAACGCCCCGAACAAGTCATTGATTTCTTGGGAATGATGGGTGATAGCGTCGATAATATCCCCGGCTTGCCCGGAGTTGGTGAAAAAACCGCTAAAAAGTTTTTGGCACAATTTGGTTCTATGGAACAGCTCTTTGAGAATACCGACCAACTCAAAGGTAAAATGAAAGAAAAAGTAGAAGCTAACAAAGAACTCGGTTTATTGTCTAAAAAACTGGCAACTATCAACGTACATGCGCCTATTCAGTTTGACGAAAAACAATACGAACTCAACACGCCCGATTTTGAACAAACCAATGCCATTTTTAAAGAACTGGAGTTCCGCCGGATAGCTGAACAATTTAACCGCTTGTTTAGACCGGAACTCGTTGAAGATCAACAAGAAAATCAAACCCCACAAGCCGGAACGCAGTATAGCTTGTTTGACGATACAGGTGAGCCGCAAGCAACTGCTGTGCAAAACACACCGGATCATTTTTACCAAAGTATTGACACGGAAAAGGGGTTGGAACTATTCATGGAAAAAT
>JALVKK010000027.1 GCA_027033875.1 Flavobacteriales bacterium | reverse complement strand
CGTTGGATAAGGCTTTGCGCGTTGCGCCGACTGATATAACTGTTTTGATAACCGGAGAAAGCGGAGTCGGAAAAGAAAATATTCCGAAGATAATACATCACAATTCACACCGTAAGCACGGACCTTATTTTGCGGTAAACTGCGGTGCCATTCCTGAAGGCACGATAGACAGTGAGCTTTTCGGTCATGAAAAAGGCTCGTTTACCGGTGCTTCGACTACCCGTAAGGGTTATTTTGAAGTTGCTGACGGCGGAACACTTTTTTTAGATGAAGTCGGTGAATTGCCATTGACTACGCAAGTGCGTTTGTTGCGGGTTTTGGAGAACGGCGAATTTTTAAAAGTCGGTTCTTCTAAAGTGCAAAAAACCAATGTACGTATTGTAACGGCAACTAATAAAAATTTATTAAAGCTCATTGAGGAAGGTAAGTTTAGAGAAGATTTGTTTTATCGTTTGAATACAGTTGAAATCAGCTTACCGCCATTGCGCGAACGAAAGGACGATATTCATTTGTTATTTAGAAAATTTGCTTCGGATTTTGCGCAAAAATACACCATGCAAGCCGTACGTTTAATGCCAGATGCAATTGTTGTCCTTGAAAGTTATGAGTGGCCCGGCAATATTCGACAGCTTCGCAATGTCGTGGAAGAGATATCGGTTATGGAAGAAACCCGGATGATTGATAGTCGTACTTTGAAAAAATATTTATCCGGCTATCAAAAACATTTTCCAACCGTAATACCTGCCGAAACGGCACATTTTGACTATAATAAAGACAGAGAGATTTTGTATAAACTGATTTTTGATTTGAAAAAAGAGATTGATTATCTGAAAAATAAAGTAGAACATCAACATCCGGTTTTGCATTTGCAAGAGAACAATTCTGTTCAACAATCCCTAAAACACACTGACGAAGGAGTCGAAATTATTTTACCGGTTAATGATTTTGAAAATAAAACCATATCCGGCGGGCAGATTGTAACAGTTTCGCATAGCGATCAAGAAAGTTTGTCGTTGCAAGACAGAGAAAAGGAATTGATAAAAAAAGCTTTGGATAAACATCAGGGTAAGCGAAGAAAAGCTGCCGAAGAATTGGGTATTTCCGAACGGACCCTATACAGAAAGATCAAACAATATAATTTGTAGTGGCAAATTAATCAAATGGTTAAAAAAAACTATATTTGTAGAATTATAAATTGGTGAAAAAGATTTACAAACATATTATTTTCGGTTTGATAATTGCTATTTCGGTCTATGCCTGCAAGATGAGTTACTCATTTACTGGCATTAATATTTCAAAAGATATAAAGACTTTTCAAGTGGATTATTTTCCCAATAATGCCCCTTTGATAGAACCGGGTCTGAACGAAGATTTTCGCAACAAATTGATTGATAGAATAGACAGACAGACAAATTTGACTCAGGTAAAATCTAACGGCGATATTATTTTTCAAGGAGAAATTATTGATTATAAAATAGAACCGGTAGCTTTATCTGCCGGACAAACAGCTGCTAAAAATCGCTTAACCATAGCGTTGAAAATAGAATACACTAATACGAAAAACGCCGATGATAATTTTGATAAAAGGTATAGTTGGTATTACGAGTATCCGGCGGCAACCGGTTTGAATGATATCAAGACACAAGCTCAGGAAGATATATTAAATACCATACTCGATAATTTATTTAACGATACTTTGGCAAAATGGTAACGAAAACCGACATACTATTGCAAGCACTTTATGATGATACCGTTTTGGATCAACAAATTGATACTATTCATGCAATTGTAAAAGAACTGCCTTATTTTCAGGCTGCTTGGGCTTTGTCAACCCGTTATTTAAAACTTCAAAATTCTTATATATCACTCGGTTTGCAACAATCAGCCGCAAGGAGTATTAATCGTGAACGTTTATTTGATTTTATCAACAAAAATAAGGTACAAAAATCAATATCGAAAGTTTCGAAAATTGAAAATAAACAAATAAGTCAGCCGGACTCTGCTCAAAAACCGACTATAAAAACCTCAACATCTTTACAATTTAAAGCAAAAAAACCGGAAAACGTAGAAAAAACAAATAAATCGAATAAGATAAAAATAGTAAAGCCGGTTCCGAGAATGATAACAAAAGCTACTCCGAAAAAATCATCAAAACAATCCGACAAAAAAAACAAACAAGTAAACATAGAGCCTCAAACAAGGGCTGTTTCTAAAAATACAAAAAAAGAACCGGAAAAAGTGATTAAACCGGAGTTTGTTGCTAAGTCTGATATTCTAAAAGGAAATAAAATCGTTGATAATCAATCTATTGCATCAAAAAATCAAGAAATCAAACAGAATATCAAATTGAGTTATGCCGAATGGTTGCAACGATTTAAGACGCAAAAAAAACAAAAAAATACATCAAATATTGATTTGATAGAAAAATTTTTAAAAGAACGGCCTAAAATCGTTCCTAAAAGAAATCAGAATGTTCAAACACCTAAAATTATTGAAAAAAGCATCTCTGAAAAACAGATGTTGATGACCGAAACTTTGGCCAATTTGTACGTCAAACAAAAAAAATATGAAAAGGCCATACAAGCTTTTCGCATATTAAGTTTGAAATATCCAAAAAAAAGTAGTTATTTTGCAAATCAAATCAAAGAAATCGAACAAAAATTAAAATAAGGAATTATGAGTTTATATGTTTTTATATTATTAATTGCAATTGTCGCTTTTTTGTTAGTAGTTGTTATTATGGTTCAAAATCCGAAAGGCGGTGGTTTGGATTCAAATTTTGGCGGTGGCGGTTCCAATATGTTTGGCGGTGTACAACAGACAACAGATTTTTTAGATAAAGCTACTTGGTTTTTGTTTAGCCTATTAGTCGTTTTAATCTTGATTTCCAATTCAGCTATAATCGGTACTCGTGCCAAAAACGTATCGCCTGTAAAAGAAGCTATTGAAAAACATGCTCCGACTGAAGATGAATCCCAAAAACCTATGCCCAATCCTGTTATGCCTACCGATAACAAACAGCAAGTACCAAATAAAAAATAGATTATAGCGATATATTAACGATTAATAAAAATATGATTAAAGTGTCAGTCTGTCAGATTGACACTTTTTTGATTAAATACAAAGCCGTTTTCATCAATGGCACAATTTCTGTAAAAAAAGAGATGAACAAAAAAATTGAACAAAAAAATAAAAAACTATGGCAAAAAAAATTCAATTTGATATCGAAGCAAGAGATCAATTAAAAAAAGGTGTTGATGCTTTGGCAAACGCCGTAAAGGTAACCCTCGGTCCGAAAGGGCGAAATGTAATAATAGAAAAATCATTTGGCGGTCCGCAAGTTACCAAAGACGGTGTAACGGTTGCCAAAGAAATAGAATTGGAAGATCCGCTCGAAAATATGGGAGCGCAAATGGTAAAAGAAGTAGCTTCCAAAACCAACGATTTAGCCGGTGACGGTACGACAACCGCTACGGTATTGGCACAAGCAATGGTTACGGAAGGCTTAAAAAATGTTGCCGCAGGTGCCAATCCGCAAGATTTGAAAAACGGTATGGACAAAGCAACCGAAGCTTTGGTAAAAGAATTGGAAAAACAAGCTGTTCCGGTAGGCGATGACTTGAAAAAAATAAAACAAGTGGCTTCAATATCAGCCAATAACGATAATACTATCGGCGAGATGATTGCCGATGCTTTCGGCAGAGTCGGTAAAGACGGTGTTATAACCGTTGAAGAAGCTAAAGGTATGGAAACTTATGTAGATGTCGTTGAGGGCATGCAGTTTGATCGCGGCTATCTATCACCATATTTTGTTACCAATCACGAAAAAATGGAAGTTGAATTGGAAAAACCGTTGATTTTGTTGGTAGATAAGAAAATTTCAACGATGAAAGATTTATTACCGATACTGGAAAAATCTGCACAAACCGGCAGACCTTTATTAATCATAGCCGAAGATATTGAAGGTGAAGCCTTGGCTACGTTGGTTGTAAATAAATTGCGAGGTACGCTTAAAATAGCAGCAGTCAAAGCACCCGGATTTGGCGACAGACGTAAAGCTATGCTCGATGATATCGCTATTTTGACCGGCGGAACGGTTATTTCGGAGGAAAGAGGTTTTACTTTGGAAAATGCCGGCATGGAAATGTTGGGAGAAGCTGATAGAGTCAGTATTGATAAAGATAATACAACCATAGTCGGAGGTGCCGGAGATAAAGAAAAAGTTGAGGGACGTGTCAAACAAATCAAAGCGCAAATAGAAACCACGACTTCCGATTATGACAAAGAAAAACTGCAAGAACGTTTGGCTAAATTAGCAGGCGGTGTTGCCGTATTGTATGTAGGCGCTCCTTCGGAAGTAGAATTGAAAGAGAAAAAAGACCGTGTAGAAGATGCCTTAAATGCTACAAGAGCAGCAGTTGAAGAAGGTATTATAGCCGGTGGCGGGGTTGCTTTGGTAAGAGCAAAAAAAGTTCTCAACAAAGTAAAAGCAGATAATAAAGACGAAGAAACAGGTATCAAAATCGTAGAACGAGCTATCGAAGAACCATTGCGTCAAATTGTAAACAATTCGGGTAAAGAAGGCGCTATTGTCGTCGGAAAAGTATCGGAAGGAAAAGATGATTTCGGTTATGATGCCAAAAATGACGCTTATGTCAATATGTTTAAAGCCGGTATTATCGACCCAAAAAAAGTAACCCGTGTAGCACTTGAAAATGCCAATTCTGTTTCGGGTATGATTTTGACTACCGAAGCGGCTGTTACCAATATTAAAGAAGAAAACACAGGCGCTGCTATGCCACCTATGGGTGGTGGCGGTATGCCGATGATGTAATACATTGCAATCAAATTGCAAATAAAAAAGTCCGGAAATTCCGGACTTTTTTATTTGCATCAATAAATTGATTAAGATTTTTTGTTACTTCTTTTTTCTCTGATACGAGCTTTTTTACCGCGCAGATTTCTGAAATAGAAGATGCGGGCTCTGCGAACTTTACCGTGTTTGTTGACTTCAATTTTTTGAAGCGTCGGCATATTGAAAGGAAAGATTCTTTCAACACCAATATCATTAGAAATTTTGCGAATGGTAAAAGTTTTGGTAGCACCGCTTCCGCGCACTTGAACCACAACCCCTTTAAAAAACTGGGTACGCGTTTTGTTACCTTCTCTAATTTCGTAGTAAACCGTAACGGTATCACCGGCACCAAATTCCGGCAAATCTTTCTTTTCGATAAGTTCGTCTTGAACTAATTTAATGAGACTGTCCATTTTTATTCATTTTAAAAATTTATTCAAAAAAACATTCACGATTCTCGCCAGAGGTTTAGATGAATCGGGTGGCAAAATTACAAAAAATATTTAAGTAGCAATAATAAATGTCATTTTTTATCTGATTTGCTGTTATTTGATAAGCAAACACATTCTTTTTATTAAATTTTCTCCGGTCTTATTTTTATATATAAATATTCCGGCAATATGTATAATAACCAAACCGGCAAGTATAAAAACTAATGTTTTGTGCAACATCTTTAAGGTTTCGTCAAATTTAGCATCTGTCGGAAAAGGACCGCCTAAATCATAATCCAAAGCACCGGTTTGATAAACCATGATAAAACCTACAATAGGAGCAATGATGAGTAAAAGATACATTAAACTCGTTACTGTTTTTACAAATTTTTTGTGCATGGGACTGTAATAAGTAATTTCCGGCGGTAAGTTATCTGCATTTTTCTTTTTAATAAAAAATCTGATAATACTGAGAACAGACACAATCATACCCAATATGGCGTGAGGTCTGTACCGGTTTATGTTGGCTTCATTAAATTCGTATTCTTCCATAGTGATACCAATATAAAAAATAACTGCAAATAATATAACTGTCAGCCAATGAATAATAATGATTGATCGGGGATATTTTGTCGGATGTTTCATCTGTTTATTTTTTATTTTAACATTATGGTCAGATGTAACCTTTGATGATTAAAATAATCATTTCCTTGTGTGTTTAATAATTATTTTAATCATGTCGGTTTCATCTGTTTAAAATTTTTATTTTACAAAAAAATAATAAAAATTTATAATATATTCAGGAACTCTCATGAATTTATTTTAATCATATCCTTGTGTGTATTTTATGATTAAAA
>JALVKK010000026.1 GCA_027033875.1 Flavobacteriales bacterium | reverse complement strand
CCGCCTCGTCGTAATATTTTGACTGATGACGAAAAACGCTTGGCAGTACGCAATGCTTTACGGTATTTTCCTAAAAAATGGCATGCCGAATTGGCTCAAGAGTTTGCAGACGAATTAAATCAATACGGTAGAATATATATGTATCGTTTTCGTCCCGATTACGAGATGTATGCTCGCCCCATAGATGACTATCCGGCTAAAAGCAAGCAAGCCGCAGCTATCATGCTGATGATACAAAACAATTTGGACCCGAAAGTGGCGCAACATCCGCACGAGCTGATTACTTACGGCGGTAATGGTGCGGTTTTTCAAAATTGGGCGCAGTATTTATTAACGATGAAATACCTGTCTGAAATGACTGAAGAACAAACGCTGGCTATGTACAGCGGACACCCTATGGGTTTGTTTCCTTCGCATAAAGATGCACCGAGAGTAGTTGTAACTAACGGTATGATGATACCCAATTATTCCTCACTTGACGATTATGACCGCCACAACGCTTTGGGAAATACCCAATACGGACAAATGACAGCCGGCAGCTATATGTATATCGGTCCGCAGGGAATAGTTCACGGCACAACCATTACCATATTAAATGCCAAGCGTATTATCACTGAACGTTTTGGTAAAAATACCAATGAACCGGTCTTATTTGTATCTTCCGGATTGGGTGGTATGAGCGGTGCCCAACCAAAAGCCGGAAACATTGCCGGCGTAGTGTCTGTAGTAGCGGAAGTTAATCCGAAAGCAGCTAAAAAACGGCATGAGCAAGGTTGGGTAGATGTGTTGATTGACGACCTTGATAAACTGACAGAAGAAGTTAAAAAAGCGCTCAAAGAACATAAAGTTATTTCCTTCGGATATATCGGCAATATAGTAGATGTTTGGGAAAAATTTGATAAAGAAAATATAAAAATAGATTTGGGAAGCGACCAAACTTCGCTTCATAATCCGTTTAACGGCGGTTATTATCCGGTTGAATTGAGTTTTGAACAGGCCAATCAAATGATGGCAGCAGAGCCGGAAAAATTTAAAGAATATGTGTATGCTTCATTGCGCCGACAAGTTGACGCTATCAACAAGCATACCGCTAAAGGTACCTATTTCTTTGATTACGGTAATGCTTTTTTGTTGGAATCGAGTCGGGCGGGAGCTGATATTATGAACGCTAATAAATTTCGTTATCCGTCTTATGTTGAAGATATTATGGGTCCTTTCTGCTTTGATTACGGTTTTGGTCCTTTCCGTTGGGTGTGTACAAGCGGTAAGCCTGATGATTTACAAAAAACCGATGAGATTGCAACCGGTGTTTTGGAAGCATTGAAACGAAATGCTCCCGAACGCATTCAACAACAAATGGCAGACAATATCCAATGGATACGCGGGGCGCAAGAAAACAAATTAGTCGTGGGTAGTCAAGCACGCATACTTTATGCCGATGCTTGGGGACGTATCAAAATTGCCGAAGCATTTAATGAAGCTATAAATAAAGGAGAAATTAGTGCGCCGGTTGTTTTGGGACGCGACCATCACGATGTTTCGGGTACGGATTCACCTTTCCGCGAAACTTCCAATATTTACGACGGTTCTATGTTTACCGCCGATATGGCTATTCAAAATGTGATTGGCGACAGCTTCCGCGGTGCCACTTGGGTGTCTATTCACAACGGCGGTGGTGTCGGTTGGGGCGAGGTCATCAACGGAGGCTTCGGCATGTTGCTCGATGGCTCCGGTGATGCCGACAGACGCCTCAAACAGATGCTATACTGGGATGTCAACAACGGCATCGCCCGTCGCAATTGGGCACGCAATGACAATGCCATGTTTACCATACAGCGAGCCATGGCTGAAAATCCGCTGTTGAAAGTCAATGTGCCGGAAATGGTTGATGATGAAATCATTAATAAGTTGAATATTTAATATTTTTTGTAACAACTATCAAGTAGTAAGTAGGAGTGATACTATTTGTACAGAAAGATATTTCTATATTCTCTTTTCTATATTGCAATCCTTCTGATTGACTTTGGGGTTAGAGTGGCGATATTTGAAACAAAATGAAAAGCAGTTGAGTTTCAAACCAAGAGAAGCTTGTATTGAAGTTATATCAAATAAATAATTGATTAACGTATAAGTTCAATTGTAAGCACAATATATAACTTTCAACTTTCAACTATATACAGTATCTTTGCACTTTAATTAATAAATCAACCTATTTTATGCAATTATCCGAACAAGAAATTGTCAGAAGAGAATCTTTAAATAAACTGAGAGAACTGGGCATCAATCCTTATCCGGCTGATGAATATAAAGTAACAGCAAAAATTACAGATATTTTAAACCGTTTTGACGAATACGAAGGAAAGGAAGTTCAAGTAGCCGGACGCATGATGAGCCGGCGTATTATGGGAAAAGCCTCTTTTTCAGAATTAAAAGATGCAAGTGGGCGGATGCAAATTTATATCAACAGAGATGAACTGTGTCCGGGAGAGGATAAAACCATGTATAATACGGTTTTTAAAAAATTACTTGACATTGGCGATATTATCGGTATTAAAGGCGAAGTGTTTAAAACACAAGTAGGTGAGCCGTCTATTAATGTTAAAGAGTTGACGGTTTTATCCAAATCTTTACGACCGCTTCCTGTTGTAAAAATTGATGCCGATGGCAAAGTACACGATGCTTTTTCCGACTCGGAATTGCGATACCGTCAACGTTATGTCGATTTGATTGTCAATGATAAAGTCAAGGATACGTTTATCAAACGCAGTAAAATTATCAATACCATGCGTAATTTTTTTAACGAACGCGGTTATCTGGAAGTGGAAACGCCTGTTTTGCAACCTATTCCCGGTGGTGCTGCGGCTAGACCGTTTATCACGCATCACAATGCTTTGGATATTCCTTTGTATTTACGAATTGCTAATGAATTGTACCTCAAAAGATTGATCGTTGGTGGGTTTGACGGTGTTTATGAATTTGCCAAAGATTTTAGAAATGAAGGGATGGACAAAACCCATAATCCGGAGTTTACGGTTATGGAGCTTTATGTGCCGTACAAAGATTATAATTGGATGATGAACATGACCGAGCAATTACTTGAAACTATTGCTAAAGAAGTAACCGGTGATACCAAAGTAAAAATGGGTGATAAAATTATCGATTTTAAAGCGCCTTACACTCGGGTGCCTATTTTAGACGCCATAAAAGAATATACGGGTTATGATTTGCATGATAAGTCAGAAGAAGAAATCAGAGAAATAGCTAAAAAATTGGATATTGAAGTAGATGAAACCATGGGAAAAGGCAAACTGATAGACGAAATATTCGGCGAAAAATGTGAGCAGCATTATACCCAACCGACATTCATTACCGATTATCCCAAAGAAATGAGTCCTTTGACCAAAGCACATCGCAGTAAGCCCGGTTTAACCGAACGTTTTGAGCTGATGGTCAATGGCAAAGAGCTTGCCAATGCTTATTCGGAATTGAATGATCCTATCGATCAACGTGAGCGTTTTGAAGAGCAGTTGCGATTATCGGAAAAAGGTGATGATGAGGCTATGTTTATAGATCAAGACTTTTTGCGGGCATTGGAATACGGTATGCCACCAACTTCTGGTATAGGTATAGGTATTGACCGATTGACCATGTTCTTAACCGACAATGACAGTATCCAAGAGGTTATATTCTTTCCGCAAATGAAACCGGAGAAAAAAGCGATGCCTCTCACCGACGAAGAAAAAATTGTCTTAAAATTACTCAAAGAACAATCGCCGGTATTGTTATCCGAGTTAAAATCAAAAACCGGGTTATCTAATAAAAAGTGGGACAAAGCCATCAAAGGTTTAACCAAAAAGCAACAAGTCAAAGTAGAAAATACCGGTGATGGTTTGTTTGTAAAATTACTTGACTAATCAGTTCTGACCCGATAGGTTTCCAAAATCCGGTAAGTCTTTAACAATAAGAAAGGTCGCCAAACGGCGACCTTTCTTATTGTTATTATGAAAACCCTACTTATTCAGCAGTATTTGTTTCAGTTGTTGCGTCAGTTTCGCTTTCTGCTTTTTCTGCGGCTGCTGCAGCAGCTTCGGCTTTTTTCGCTTCTGCGGCTGCTTTGGCTTTGGCTTCGGCTATAGCTTTTTCATCTCGAACCGGTGTTACTTCAAAATTCAAATCAACGATTACTTCTCTGTGTAAGCGTACTTTTGCATCGTATTTTCCGATTCGTTTAACGCTACCACCGATAACTTGAATGTATTTTTTATCTATGTCAAAACCTTCTTTGACTAAAATTTCAGCCAAGTTTTGATTGTTGATAGAACCGAATAATTTATCTCCAAGACCAACTTTGGCAGGAATTTTAACTTGTAAAGTTTTTAATTTTTCAGCTACTTTTTGAGCTTCTTCAACAATATGTTTTTCTTTAAAAGCTCTTTGTTTCAGTTTTTCAGCCAGAACTTTTTTGGCAGAAGGGGTGGCTAATACGGCATAACCTTGCGGAATTAAATAATTTCTGCCGTAACCGTTCTTTACCGATACAACATCATCGATAAAACCTAAATTTTCTACATCTTTTAATAATATAATTTCCATCGTTCCTTCTTTTTTATTTTAACATATCTCCTACATAAGGCATAAGAGCCAAATGACGTGCTCTTTTGATTGCTTTGGCTAATCTTCTTTGATATTTTAAAGAAGTTCCGGTGATACGACGCGGTAATATTTTACCTTGTTCGTTAACGAATTTCATCAAGAAATCCGGATCTTTGTAATCAATATATTTGATACCGTATTTTTTAAAACGGCAATACTTCTTCCGATTAGGTTTGACCTCAATATCCAATTGGGTTAAATATCTGATTTCAGATTGTTTACCTGAATTTTGTTCTAAGCCTGCCATAATCCTTAATTTTTAGATTCTTTAATTTTTTCTCTTCTTTGTTCTGCCCACTCAGCGCCGTATTTATCTAATTTGACAATTAAATGACGCATTACACGTTCGTCTCGTTTGAATGATATATCCAAACTTTTAAGCTCTTCCGGATTTAATTTGAACTCCATCAAATGATAAAAACCGGTTTTCTTGTGTTGGATAGGGTAAGCCAATTTTTTAAGCCCCCAATCTTCTTTCCATACTATCTCACCGCCTTTGGAAGTTAAAAAATCTTCAAATTTCTTAACTGCTTCCTTTACCTGACTATCAGATAAAACGGGAGTTAAAATGAAAACAGTTTCATAATGGTTCATAATCTATATTTATTTAATAATTAAATTGCCTGCAAAGATAAAAAATATTTTGTCAATTTTACTTTATTTTTTAACAAATTGTTTGACTGACTTAAATTGCTCATTTTGAAGTGTTAAAACATAAGTTCCGGTTGGCAAAAAAGAAATGTTTATTTGATTATTATCAATAGAAACAGGATAAATCTTGCCAGAAACATCTTGAATAAAGGCTTTGTCAAATTGGTATTTATCGGTTTTGAGATTGATAAAATCATTTGCAGGATTGGGATAAATCGTAATTTGGGACATATCAATTTCTTGCAATGTACCGGTATTTTCGGGAATGCTGAACGAACCGGCTTGAATATAATCGCCGGTAGAATTATTATCGCCGTTTGCCATATTGACGGCAAAATACAAGGTTAAATCGCCTTGTGAGGTTGCGGGCGCCGTCCAGTTAAAAGTCCATTGATTTTGTGTGATACCCGAAGAAGTATGTGTGATATAAGTATTGCTTTGAATGGCTTGCGTGCTTCCGTCCGTATTGGCGAATGTGCCTTGTTTTTGGTTAGACGTATTTTCTACACAGGCTTCAAATCCCATACGCGCCGTATTGACATTGGAAACGTTCAAAGTCAATTGGTAAGTTTGTCCGGGTTGATAACCATCTGCCGGAATACCGGTAACTTCAAATGTAGGCGAATAACCGCTACCACTGTATGAATGACATTGGTTACACGTGCGATTGTTGTCGCCGGGCGAACCCGAATAACCGAAAGGCGCTCCTGCATAATTTGAAAGTAATAAATATAAGGGTAACAAAAATACGAGTAAATAGGATTTTTTCTTCATGATTTGTGTTTTTTGATTTTAAATAACTAAATTACAAAAAAAAGAAATATTTTTGAAATGATGAAATGATGAAATGATGAA
>JALVKK010000025.1 GCA_027033875.1 Flavobacteriales bacterium | reverse complement strand
GAAGTACAACTTTCAACTAATACCTGCTATCAGATTCTACAAAAGGTATTTTCGGGTCAAACAGTTCTTCAACCAACAAAATCAATTGTTCTTCAAATGCTTTTATGATGCTTGCATCTATTTGTGTACTACCGTAAATACTTGCATTGAACAAACCGTGTCTAATGTTTCTGGTTGATAAAATACCGACTTCAAAAGGTAAATCCGTAGATAATAATTTGCCTTCTTGATAGTATAACCAAGCATAAGTCAATAGTTGTAACAGTTTTTCAATTTTATCATTACTTCGTAACGGATTTAAGTCTATTTCAACTTGTTCTCCTTTTTTACCGGCTTTGCCTAAAGTTATATTACTTGCTTCTACTTTACCGGTTTTATAGTCAATGATACGCAAAGTACCGTTAAGTCTATCAATTCTGTCCACTTTCCCTCTGATATAAACTTCTTTGTTTTTGATAGGTAGTCCGGCTCTTAAATCTTGTTCCAAGCCGACAATTTCCAAACGATTACCGGTTTTGACGGTTTCCATGTCATTACGTAATAAATCTTTAATGTTTTTTTTAACAATCTCAAATACTATCAAATTTTTGCCGGTTATCAGGCTTTTGTCAACAGGTGCTTCTTTTCCAAAACTTTCCTTGATAAATAATTTTAACACCAAAGCTTCATATTGTTCAAAAAAACTTTCAAAATCAGCATTTTTCAAACTTTTTCCAATATAATTTTTATACAATGTTTCCATAACTTCATGAATAATATTACCACTGGTATAAACCGGAATGGCATCACTTACTTCATAAGGTTCATCTAAGTTTAAAATGTATTTTTTGTAGTATTTCAAAGGATTGCGAACATACGTGCCAAGAGCAGAAGGAGAAAAACCTATTTTAGCTATTTTTGACAATTGATTAATGGCATAAGCTGTTTTGCTAATTTCTTCTTTTTCAACAACTTTTATGTCCGTTGACAGATTGAATATCCGTCGTTTAATTTGATGAACATTCTTGTCCGATTCGTTTTCTATTTGTGTAACAAAGCGACTTTGTTCGCCGGCACCGAAACCGTCACCCGCAGCATTGTAAATCAGGCTGATTTTTTTGGTGCGTTGCAATAAACGATAAAAGTGGTAGGCAATGATGTCATTTTGATCGTGGTGTAGAGGTAAACCGAAATGCTTTTTGAGTTCGAATGGTATAATTGATCGGTCATTACGTCCGCGTGGAATAATACCTTCGTTCATGGAAGTGATGATGACGTGGTCAAAGTCCAACAGGCGGGTTTCCAATATGCCCATAATTTGCAGACCTTCGAGTGGTTCGCCTTCAAATACCGGACGTTCTTGATTGAGCAAGCGTTTAAACAAATATTGAAAAGTACGCATATCTTTGATTTCACCGGTTTTGGTGATAAAATCTTGTAATTGTAAAAACAATTTTTCAAATTTGACCAACGCCAGTCCGTCTAATTCGTCCGGATTTTGTTGTGCAAAAAAGTCGATGCGCTCGAGTAATTTATCTATGAATTTTGATATGGAAAAGTCTTTAATGAGCAAGTCTTTTGCAAAAGATTTGGAGTTTTGCAAAGTGCGTAGCCACAAGTCTTGCGAAATAAGATTGGTTTTAAATTTTATTAAATCTTCCAGTAATAATTGGTTAGCTTGTTGTTCTTCGGAAGTTAAAATCCGTTCCAAAACATTTTGGTTGACAATACTGACAATGGTATCGAGATGAAAACGTCCGTATTGTTCTTTTTCAGCATAGAGTTGCACCAATAATTCAAAAAAGCGACTGATAGGCAAACTTTTAAGCGGTAATCCAAAAGTGATATTAACGGCATCAACCTTGTCGGGCAAACTGTTAATCAGGGGTAATAACAGATGTTCTTCGTTGAGAACAATAGCGGTTTCTTGTAAGTTGCGCCTTTTGTTTTCTTCCGAAAATTCGTTTTCCAAAATGTCTGCTACGGCTTGTGCTTGTGTAGTACTGCCGGTAACACCGATAATTTCTATTTGTTTGGGGTGTTTGAAATGATCAAAAATCCAATTAAAATCTTTAAAAGTTTTCAGATGCCGGTTCATAAATCTACCCGCTTCAAAATGTGGTTTGAGATAATATTGGTCAGCGTCCCAAAAAATACGAGCTTTACCGTTGATAATCAACGACTTTATAATATTAGTTTGATTGGTGTTTAAGGCGTTAAATCCGGCAAAAATGATTTGTCCGTCTTCAAAATTTTCAGAGAGTTTTTCAATATTTTCCGCCACATAACGGCTAATCATACCGGAATAAGCCAAATTTTTGTTTTGCAAGCGTTTTTTGAGATTTTGATACAAATCATAAAGCGATGCGTAAAACTTGAGGTAGTCCGTAATCATTTTCGGGCTATTGGGTTTGAGTTGCCAGTCTTCAATTTTTTTGACTTCGTTGATGTAGGTAAAAACTTCTTTGGCATCGACATTAAAGGCATCTATCTGGTTAAAGTCGCCAAGTAGAGAAGGTGCCCAGCGGATAAATTCGTCAAAACTTTGATTTTTGTCGTCGTATAGTTCTTTGTATGCTTGATAAAACTCAAAAATCAGTTCCAGCCAATCTGCTTGCACATAAGGGGTCATGCTTGCAAAAAAATCTTCCAACGTCAAAATTTGCGGCGATAAAACCGGTTTTTGTACGGCTTCGACCAAGGCTTTTTTAAGAAATATACCTGAACGTTTGTTGGGTAAAACGACTATTTTTTGATGTAAAACGCCGGATTTGATTAGTTCTTCCGCTATTTTTTGTAAAAATTTGGGCATAAAAACATAATTGATAAAATGATTGTAAATTTAACAAATATAATTCAATCAATATCAAGTTTATAAAAAAAACCGGTAAGCAGTCTGCTGCTTACCGGTTAATTTGGGTAGTTAAATATGGTTATTTTACAATAAATCTCCGCGTCATAAATGCTTTACCTTTATACATTTTTGCTAAATAGACACCCGGTTTGGCACCGGATATATCAATGTCGTATTTTTCTTTTGGTGTCTCTATATCTATGCTTTTAATCAACGCGCCGTCCAGCTTGTAAATTTCAATTTTATCAATTTGTTCGTCTGTGTTGATAAAGAATTTTCCCCAGTTCGGATTAGGATATAGATTGACATTGCTTTCTATTATTTCCGGTATGCCATTGGGATCTACCAAAGTAATTTGCGGGTGGTCTATGGGAGTATTACTGTAACAGATAAGATGAGATGCTACAATCAGATGCGGATTAAAACCGGCACTACAATCCGGACAAGTTTGTCCGCTGACACAATCTGGATTGTGGGGGTGACAATAATCAACATAATTTGGGTTTAAAATATAGTTAAGTGTCATACTGTTTGCATAATCAATATTTGAAAAGTCAAAATCAAACCAAGGAGCAATAGCGCCCGGACACCAACCGGCTCTATCGTAAATCCACGTACCGTTTTGCGGTTGACAACCGTCGGGATTAGGGTTGCAATCCAACCAGTTGTCTTGCGAAAAAGCAGCTCTGCCGTTGACCCAGACAGTATGCGTATCGTGATGAAATTCGGCAGCGTTACCCGTATTATTGTCTCCCCAACCATGTCCGGTTGAAACAAGTTTTAATCGAGCAGTTTCAGTGTTTTGATCATAATTTACGCTAACATATTCACAAGGTTGCAAATTTGCCATATCTCCAAACGGATAGGTATTGTGCCAAAGATAATCGACAGTTGAATACAGATAATTCGGAGAACCGGTATTGTATGTTAAATCCATACTATACAAATAGCCGTTGCCATAAGTTCCCAGTGTATATCTAAATGTTGTTTTGCCTTGTAAAAGTGAGATAAAATCGGTTAAATCGACTTGATGATCACAAGCGACACCGTAGGGAGTTACATATCTGATAATTTCGTGCCATTCGCCGTCTTTACCTTTCACTTCTACGTGTGAAACTCTGTCCCAAGGGTCGCATCCACCGGAAGGACAATCTATATGTAATGTTGCCAATACCTGATCGTATCCGCCTACGGATGTAGGCAATTCAACCGTTACTTCTTTGGTATTGTATGTACTGTTCAGTAAGATATTACTACCGGCACTGACCGTGGTATTGTTACCGGTATTTACAATGGTAAAACTGTCGGTTGTGGTTTGGGTGGCACCGTAATTATTAGTGGCTTCAATCGTAACATTTTGTACACCGTATGAATTTGGTGTCCACCAACCGGTATAATGGGTATCGTCGTGATTGGTTAGAGCAACATTGTCGCCATTGATATTAAGCGAAACGGAAGCTACCGAAAATGTATCCGGATGGTCGATAGAAACCGTTAAAGCTATCGGTATGGGATTGAGTTGCGGTACCAAAACATCACTTCCAACAATAGGATTAGCCAACGTTACTTCCGGCAAAACGGTATTGGGATCAAAGACTTGTATATGTGCGTAAACATCTTGCGCAGGCGCATAAGTGGCATCACCTGATTGAGAGGCTTTGATAACAACTTCTCCGGGAGTGCCGTTCAATGTAACCGTATTACCGGATATGCTTGCCGGCCCTGATACCAAAGTGTAGCTGACAGGTAGTCCGGAGCTTGAATAGGCATTCAAAGTAAAGGGCGGATCGGTTGTTACTTTATTAGGAACGGTCGGAAAGTTTATTGATTGAAACCCCGGTTCCAATGTACCGATGAAATTTGATGTATTGCCGGTTAATGCAAAATTATACAATTCACCGTTGTAACCGTTTGATGTTTCGGTAAGTAATTCCGTAATGAAAGTATTATCATCTTCCGGAATACCTTGATTAAATTTGTAATATAGCACCAAATCTTGCTCGTTTCCGGTAAGTTCATTGGCTATCATATTTTGTATTTCAGTTTGAGTCAGTGCTTTTTTCCATAACGTAACTTCGTCTATACTGCCGTTGTAAACAAAGTTGTAGCCTGCTAAAATACTTTTTCCGATACCGAATGGTTTGTCAACTAATGAAAAAGTACCGCTGGCGGCGTGTGAACCGATTAAATTGCCGTCAATATACAGCTTGACGTTACTTCCGTCATATACCATTGCCATATGTTGCCATACATTAGCTTGCATACTGCCGTCCGGTGCTTGTACTTCGTACATGGTTCCGTTGATAAACATACGACACTCTATTTTTCCGTTACCGAGTTCTAACAGATACATCGTATCACCTGTTCCGCCTCCTCTAAATCCTATCATACCTGCTCCGTATCGCAATTCATCGACTTTAAACCAGCCGGTCATTGACAATTGATTGGAACCGTCAATTTCCGATGCCAAGTTATAAACCAAAACGTAATCGTCAACTCCGTCAAAATGCAAATTTTGATTGGATTGTGAAAATACGTTTAGACCCAAGATAATAAAGAATATTAAAGTAAATTTTTCTTTCATTGTATTTTGTTTTTGATTAATGCATAAAATTATTAAAAAATCTTTTAGATATTTCTAATAAACAGACAATTGTCGGTTTATACTAATCGTTTTTGGTAATTAATAAAATTTTTATTATTTCGTTGCAAAATAATAATTTATTTTTTATTGTTTTATGTAAGTTTATCATCCCATTCTTTAGGTTTAGGGCTGTGCAATTTGCCTACTGATTTTGCAACAATGGTCGAAACAGTGGCATCGCCGGTAATGTTGATAACGGTTCGCATCATATCGAGTGGACGATCAATAGCAAATATCAATGCCAGTGCAACGGGTAATTTTTCTGCCGGAAAACCTAAGCTTTCTAATACGATAACCAACATTATCATACCGGCACCCGGAACGGCTGCTGCTCCTATCGATGCCAGTAAGGCGGTTAGAATAATTGTCAATTGATTGGAAAAACTCAAGCCTTCCGGCCATAAAACTTGTAGTATAAATACGGCAGCCACAGCTTGATACAGACTTGTACCGTCCATATTTACGGTAGCACCGACCGGTAATACAAAACTGGATACTTCCTGATCAACGCCTATATGTTCTTCGACTCGTTCCATTGTTACAGGTAGCGTTGCGGCGCTCGAACTACTACTGAATGCCAACAATTGCGCCGGTGCCAATTGTTTGATAAACCAAAACGGATTCTTGCCGGTAAATACTTTAACCATCATCATATAAACCAACAACATTATAAGCAATCCGATGATAACCGTTATACCGTATTTTATCAAACTGCCGAGCAATTCCCAATCACCTGCTGTACCAACTATTACGTTGGATATCAAGGCAAAAACTGCGTATGGTGCCGTAAGCATTATCAAATCAACCATTTTTAATATGGCTGCATTTAATGAGTCAAACAAATCTTTTAAGGGTGCTGCTTTGTGTTCCGGAATTAATATTAATGTTATACCTAAAAAAATCGCAAAAAAGATAACCTGTAACATATTGCCGTTGCTACTCATCGCTTTAAAAATATTATCCGGAACCATATCTACCAAAAATTGTAGTATGGGTTTACTTTTTTCTTCTTTGGCGACATTGATTTTTTTCTCTATTTTTTTGTTGCCGGCATAAGTTTGTTTCAGTTTTTGAACAGTCTCTACGGAAATGCCTTTACCGGGTTGTAAAACGTTGACACTCAACAACCCAATACTTATGGCAAAAATCGTTGTGGTGATATAAAGGATAATGGTATGTAAACCTATGGTTTTGAATTTGGCTATATCTTTTAAATCGGAAACACCTTTAATTAATGATGCTAGAATCAGCGGAATGGCAATCAGTTTTAACAAATTGACAAATATTTTACCGACAGGGGCAATAAAATCATAAGTCAATTGTTTGCCGTAATCAAATTGCAATAAAACAAAACCGCCTACCAATCCGGCTAACATGCCTATGAGGATTTTCCAATGTAATGCTGTTTTTTTCATATTATTCAGTTAAATGTTCATAATGTTTATAATGTTTATAATGTTCATAATGTTCATAATGTTCATAATGTTCATAATGTTCATAATGTTCATAATGTTTATAATGTTTATAATGTTTGTAAAGTTTGTAATGTTTTTAATTCCTCATTCTTCAAATTAGAAGTTAGAAATCAGAGATGTAAGCAATCATCATTAAGCTATTTATTCATTAAACGCCTCAAATCGCAAATCTGAAATTGCAAATTGCAAATCAGAAATGAATGAACTTCTCATTATTCCTTCTTCACTTTATCAACTTTAAAATCAAAAGTTTCATTCGGCTCAAACCACAATTTACCTTTTTTAACATACAACGGACTATTGAAATTATTAGTAAACAAACCACCTGTTCCTAAGCCTTGCGGTATTTTGACCTTATGTTGATATGTATATTGTGCTATGGCATTTAATCCGATATTGCTTTCCAAAGCTGATGTAATCCACCAACCGGTACCGGTATTGTCTGCCGCTTCAATCCAGCCGTCTGTTCCTGTAAATCCACCGTGCAATGCCGGTTTGATGATGATATACCGTGGCTTGATATAATCTAAGAACTTTTTTTTATCAAACAAGTGATTATATCCGATAAGTTCTTCGTCCAAAGCAATAGGTAATGGTGTTTTAGCGCATAGTTGTCGTAATGATTCAAATTGTCCGGCTTTGATAGGTTGTTCTATGGAATGTAAATCAAAATCAGATAATCGTTTGAGTTTTTCCAACGCCTCGTTCGCTTGAAAAGCCCCGTTGGCGTCCACACGTATTTCTATTTCTTCGGATGAAAATTGGCGACGGATATATTTGATCAAATCCAATTCATCTTCAAAATTTATAGCACCTATTTTAAGTTTGATAACTTTATATCCGGCATTGATTTTTTCTTTGATTTGTTTGTACATAAATTTTTTATCGCCCATCCATATCAATCCATTGATAGGAATACAGTCTTCGCCTTCCGTAAAATCAGAAGGGTATAGTAGGTGTGATTCTTTGGCTTCCAAACTCTTTAGAGCGGTTTCCCAACCGAAAACAATAGATGGATAATCACGTAACTCTTGCAATATTATTTCTTGATTTATGTTGATATTATTGACGAGCCATTCCAATTTTTGCTCATAATCAGGCAAATCGTCCGATGATAAACCTTTAAACAAATTGCATTCGCCATAGCCGGTTTTATTACCGGATTCCAATTTTAACAAATAGGTTTCCTTTTCTGTAAGTATGCCCCGCGATGTGCCTGCCGGTTGTATAAAATTTAATATGTATTTGACAAACCGGGCTTTCATTCTGTTTCAGTTTCTTCTTTTTCTACTTTTTCGTCGGAATCTGCTTTTGTTTTTTTACCGCCGTATTCCAGTTTGTAAAAAACATAACCGAATCCGACGACTAAATGCAACATAACGATGATAAACAATATATTGGCTAAACTCATAATTGGTATATTTTTAGGATTCTATCATTTTTAAATAGTCTGCTTCCGAAATTATTGTGATTCCCAAATTTTGCGCTTTATTTATTTTTGAAGGACCGGGTTTGTCGCCGGCTAATAAATAATCGGTGTTTTTACTGATGGAACTCGCAATTTTTCCGCCGTTTTGTTCAATGTGTTGTTTTAGCTCACTACGTGAGAAATGTTCAAATGTACCTGAAATGACAAACTTTTTACCGCCTAATTTGTCTGCAATTTGCAGGTTTTCTTGTTGGTTTTCAAATTGCAAACCTGCTTGTTTGAGCCGGTTTATCAATTTGATATTTTCCGGATTTGAAAAATACTTTTTGATACTTTCGGCTATTTTTTCACCGATACCTTTGATAGCGGTGATATCGTCGATATTTGCTTGTATCAAACTGTCTATATTCTTAAAATGTTTGACAATCAATTTACCGGCTATTTCGCCGACGTGTCTGATACCGAGTGCGTATATTACTTTTTCAAAAGTTTGATTTTTAGAATTTTGAATACTACCGATGATATTTTGTGCTGATTTTTCCCCCAGACCTTCCAAGTATTTCAAATCGGAGCTTTTCAAATCGTATAAGTCTGCAATATTTCGGATTAACCGGTTTTGGTACAATAAATTGATAATTTCGGGACCTAAACCGTCAATATTCATAGCTTTTCGGCTGACAAAATGCTCTATTTGTGCTTTGATTTGTGGTTCGCAACCGGTAGTATTCGTACAAAAATAATCAGCCCCTTGTTTGATCAACGGTGTACCGCAAACCGGACATTGTCTAACGAAATGTATAGGTTGACTATTCGGTTTTCGTTTGGCTTTTTCGACACTCACAACTTGCGGAATGATTTCGCCGGCTTTTTCGATATAAACAAAATCATCTGTATGCAAATCGAGTTTTTTCATATTGTCTTCGTTGTGTAGCGTTGCACGTTTGACAATAGTTCCTGCGAGTTTGACAGCCTTCAAATTGGCAACCGGTGTTACTTTTCCGGTGCGACCTACTTGAAAATCAAGACTTAATAATTTGGTGAGTTTGCGTTCTGCCGGAAATTTATAGGCCATTGCCCAGCGAGGCGATTTGGCGGTATAACCCAGTTTTTCTTGAATGTCAAATTCATTGACTTTGACGACAATACCGTCGGTGTCATACGGAAATTCAAAACGTTTAACCCCCCAATCAAGAATGAAATTCATTATTTCGTCCAAATTTTCAGCTTTGATATAATCGTGTGGCACAAAAAATCCCCATTCTTCCAATTTTTTGAGCGCATCGTATTGAGTTTGTACAGGCAAATCATTGCCAATCATTATATATGCAACAAAATCAAGTTGGCGTTTGGCTACTGTTTTAGGGTCTAACAATTTCATAGTGCCGGCTGTCAAATTGCGTGCATTCATATATATCGTATCACCTTTGCGTTCTTGTTGGTCGTTGATATGTTTAAAATTATTGCGCGACATCATAACCTCACCACGTACCAAAACTTCATCGGGAATATCCTTGCCTTTTAATACCAATGCCAATGTCTTGATAGTTCGTGCATTGATAGTTACATCATCGCCGAAAATGCCGTCGCCTCGTGTCAATGAACGGACTAACTTTTTGTCTATATATTGATTGCTTAATGATACGCCGTCGTATTTTAATTCGACACAAAATGAAAATTTTTCATCAACTAATTTTGAAATACGTTTGATCCAATCTTTTAAATCTTGAATATTGTAAGATTTTTCCAAAGATAGCATCGGATATTTATGTTTGACGGTATTAAATTCCGTAACAGGTTTACCACCAACTCGTTGTGTAGGGGAATTGACGTCAAAAAATTCCGGAAATTTTTGTTCTAGGGCTTGCAATTCTTCAAGTTTACGGTCAAATTCGTAGTCTGTCATATCGGGTTGCGCCAATATATAGTATTTATAATTGGCATCACGCAATTCTTTTCGCAAGGATTCGATCTGATGTTTTGCTTCTTCTTTGGTCATAGACTGGTTTTACGGATTAGAATTTACGATTGGAATTTTAAATTCAAAATTGACCGGACGACCTTGATATATAGCCGGTTTCATTTTTGGAATTTTATTTGCAATATTCTTAAAAATATCCTCATACAAACTATCTTTCATAGGCTTTTTTTGATGAATGCTACCGATATAATGTATCAATCCTTTTGTGTCAATTTCGAAGTTTACCCAAAGCGTATCACGCAAATTAATAAAATGTTCTTTGTAGTTATCGTTGATATAATGCGTGATAAAGTTGTTGATTTTCAGCATCAAACATTCCAATTGCTTTTCTTTTTCAAAAAAATCGGAACAAGATTTATACTGTGGATATAAATCGATATTTTGAACTTCGATACTTTTGATAACATTTTTTTTATTTGCGGTTTGCCGGCATGCAAAGAGCAGAAAAAATACAGCAATAAAGAAACTTATAATTTTCATAATTTAAGCATCGAATTTATCGCTAAAAATACAAAAAAATACTAATTCACAAGTCTTATTTTTTCAAAATCAACCAAGCTGTATTTTGATATACATGATACCGGACATTTTTCCCGGACATCATAAATCAATTCCTCAAAAAACCATTATATTTGTCAAATCTTTTGCAATTAACAATTATTATGCGATTGAAAGATAGAGTATATATAGGATTATTGTTGATAATTCTTTTTCTGATTGTCGTCAGCGAAAGCCGGCAACAAAAAATCAATTGGTATCCGTCATTTGCCGTATCGCACAAAATTCCTTACGGCTCTTATATAGCATATCGAGAAGCCAAACATTTTTTTGGGGATAAATTGCAACCCATAAATGTATCACCTTATGTTTTTTTGCAAAACAAGCCGGATGCAAAAGGTACGTTTCTTTTTTACAATACCGATGTTGTTTTTGGAAAAACAGCTTTAAAAACGCTTTTAAATTGGGTAGAAGACGGAAACAATTTGTTTATTGCATCTCAAAATATAGAACCTGTTTTGCTCGATTCGTTAGGATTAGATTACGGGTTATTTATTACCAAAGATTTTCGTAATGCTCTAGCATTGGAATTTGATAATCCTGCATTGCATCTGTCCGATTCAACAATATTTGATAAAATGACTTATGCAGCGGTTTTTAGAATAAAAGATTCACTTTTGAAAAAAAAATATACCAAATTGGGGCATTTTTCGGGTAAAACCGAATATAATATGAATTTTGTAGATATAACTTATGGAAAAGGGCATATAATGTTACATTCATTTCCTTATGTTTTTACCAATTATTTTATTTTACATTCGCACAATTTATTATATTATAATATTTTATTGAGTTATTTGAATCTTCAAAAACCTGTTTATTGGGCAACCAACATTCAAAATGGTACAACCAATAACGGACTCTTCAAATACATAATTGAAAACCCGGGTTTTTTATGGGCATACCGGCTTTTATTTGTTGGTTTATTGTTGTATATTTTGTTTGAAGCTAAGCGCAAACAACGTGCCATACCCGTAGTCAATCCGCCTAAAAACGAAACCATCGATTTTACCAAGACCATTGCCGATATGTACATCGAAAATAAGGAACATAAGCGAATAGCCTTATTGCATATCAAACATTTTATGGACTATGTCCGGTATCAATTACATATTGATATAAAACAAAATGAAGAAGAATTGAAACACAAAATAGCTCAAAAAACAAAAACAAATATCAATACGATGAATAAATTATTTGACTTGATTAAATTTGTTCAAAATCAACAAGATATAGAACCTGAAACGGTTTTAAAATTAGAAAAACAAATAGAAAAAATTAAAAAATAAGAAGTAATAAATAAGCATCAAAGAAAGTAATATTCTATGAACCACAAAAAATCTGAAATCGCAAATCTGAAATCTGAAATCTGAAATCTTAAATAACCAATGGAATATCAAAACAGAATAAATTTAGAAGAATTAAAAACGGCTGTTGACCGTATCAAATCGGAATTAGGTAAAATTATCATAGGGCAACAGGATTTTATCGAATTGTTGTTAACGGCTTTATTTGCTGACGGACATGTCTTAATAGAAGGGGTGCCGGGAATAGCTAAAACCTTAACGGCAAAATTATTGGCAAAAACATTAAAAACCGGTTTTAGTCGGATTCAATTTACGCCGGACTTAATGCCGTCCGATATTTTGGGAACCTCAATTTTTAATATCAAAACTCAAGAATTTGAATTTCACAAAGGACCGGTATTCAGTAATTTTATATTGATAGACGAAATCAATCGAGCGCCGGCAAAGACCCAAGCAGCTTTGTTTGAAGTTATGGAAGAACGTCAAATTACCATTGACGGTCAAACTTATCTGATGAAGGAACCTTTTTTTGTATTAGCGACCCAAAACCCTATTGAACAAGAAGGAACTTATGCCTTACCCGAAGCACAACTCGACCGTTTTTTGTTTAAAATAAAGGTCGCTTATCCGGATAAAACAGAAGAATTTGAAATTCTTAAATCGCATCATCTGCGAAAGAGTAATAAACCCGAAGCAATGATAGAACCGGTATTGACCGAAACGGATTTGCTCAATTACCGAAAATTAGTCAATGATATTATCGTTGATGATAAAATAATGGAATATATCGTTGAAATTGTTCAAAAAACCCGCAATCATTCACATTTGTTCTTAGGCGGTTCACCGAGAGCAGGACTTGCTACTCTGATTTCCGCCAAAGCATTGGCGGCTATTCAAGGACGTGATTTTGTTATCCCTGATGATGTTAAAACCGTGTTACCCAATGTAATGCGTCACCGCGTTATTCTCAATCCCGAACAAGAAATGGAAGGCTATAATGAAGACAGTGTTGTCAAAATGATTGTAGAAAGCGTAGAAATACCCAGATAAATTGAAGATTAGATTTAACATCTGACATCTGACTATCAAATAACCCCCCGATACCGACGGACGTCGGGATGGCACAGCAAATAACCATATAACCAATGAAAACCTTTATCAACAGCTTGTTTTTTCACCCGAATTTTTACAAAATTTGGATGGGACTCATATTGCTCATTTTTTTAGGTTATTGGGTACCGTTTTTATTTGTGATTGGCAAATATGCGTTCATTTTCTTTGTTTTTTTGACATTATTGGATTTTGTTTATTTATTTCGTGGCGGAACTATTCAAGCTGAAAGAATATTGCCCGAAAAAATGTCCAATGGCGATGATAATATTATTAAAATTAAGTTGTTGAGTACCTACAATTTACCGGTTTCATTAACCTTGATTGACGAAATACCTTTTCAATTTCAAAAACGCGATTTTATTATGCAATTACAAATTCATTACAAGGAAGAACGCCTACAAAAATACAGTTTGAAACCGGTCAAACGAGGTGTTTACGAATTTGGTAAATTAAATATATTCACATATTCTTCAATCAAATTAGCCGGTTTCAGACGACAATACGCCGACAACAAGCAGGTAAAAGTCTATCCGAGTTTTATTCAAATGCGAAAATACGAATTATTGGCATTTTCAAACAAAACGAACTTTGGCATCAAAAAAGTCCGACGTTTGGGACATACGATGGAATTTGAACAAATAAAAGTTTATAATCAAGGTGATGATTATCGTACAATAAATTGGAAATCAACGGCAAAGCACCAAAAATTGATGGTTAATCAATATCAAGATAAAAGATCACAAAACATATATTCTCTGATAGATATGGGACGCCAGATGGCTTTACCCTTTAATCAGATGACTCTACTTGATTACGCTATCAATTCAACTTTATCTTTTTCAAATGTTGCAATGAAAAAAAAAGACAAAACCGGTTTGTTATGTTTTGAAAGAACTATAACGACTTTTATAAAACCGGATAACGGCAGGCAACATTTACAACAGATTTTTGAACAATTGTTCAGTTTGGATACAGCTTTTTATGAAACTGATTATGAACGTCTTTACAAGTTTGTAAGACGTAAAATCCCCACGCGTTCATTATTGATGATTTATACCAATTTCGAACACATAAATTCCATGCGAAGACATTTGTCTTATCTAAAAAAAACAGCTCGTAAACATTTAGTGGTACTTATTATTTTTAAGAATACCGAATTACAACAACTCATTAATTATCAAGCAAATGAACCCCGTCGTTTGTATCACAAAATAATTGCCGAAGATTTTGATTGGCAAAAACGTATGATGTTGAAAGAGTTGCGTTTACATAATATTCATTCGGTTTTGACCGAACCCGAAAATTTAACGACAGCCGTAATAAATAAGTATTTGCAATTGAAAGCACGTGGTTTGATATAATTTTGTTATTTTGTTAGCAAAAAAACATAAAAAATTATTAAATGTGTATTATTATGAAAAAAAACTGCGACTTATTCTATAAAAGCCTGTTGCGTTATTATAAATGTTAAAAAACAAAATAGTATTTGATTTTTTTCTTACCTTTGTTAAGTTATTCAACCAATACTTACAATAAGAATGTGTAAACGTCTTGCTTTATTTATACTATTATTTACATTTGCAGTTCACCCGGTTTTTTCACAACAAAATGTACCCCCGGCAAACATACCCGCCGATTATGATAACGACGGACTTAATAACGATATTGATATAGATGATGATAATGATGGTATTCCGGACGTAGATGAATCAGGTGGCGTGGACCCTTTATCGGATAATGACCACGATGGTGTCCCGGTTTATCTCGATGATAATGATAATGATTATACGGTTGGTAATGATAACGGTATTATTGAAGCGGGTTTTGATTATGATAATGACGGTTGGCCCAATTTTGTCGATTTGGATTCTGATAGAGACGGTTTATTTGACGCAGCAGAATCCGGTCGTATTGCCGGTGATGATGCCGATTTTAACGGTATGTTGGATAATCCGGTTGGGGCTAACGGTTTAGTAAACATTTTGGAAACTTATCCCGATAGTGGGGTAATTACATATACGATACTTAATACTGATGCCTCATTTCCTGTTTCTGATACCAATCCTGATTTTATCGATAGTGATGATGACAATGATCACGTTATAACTTTCGATGAGCATCCGGACAATAACGGCAACGGCTATCCCGATGATGCACAAGATACGGACGGTGGCGGTTCGGGCGATTATTTAGATCCGGACGACGATGGCGACGGTATCGATACTATTTGGGAAGATGTAGCTTTACCTCATAATTATCCGCAGGACGGCAATCCTATGAATGATGATACTGATTTGGACGGCATACCCAATTATCTCGATACGGATGATGACAATGACGGTACACCCACGGCTAATGAACACCCCGATGACGATAATAACGGTATTCCCAATGATGCTTTGGATACCGATCACGACGGAACACCGGACTATTTAGATCCCGTTGACGCACCTGATGATCACGATAACGATCTTATCAAAGATGATGTCGATTTAGACGATGACAACGATGGTATCCCCGATATTGATGAATCCGGTGGCATCGATCCGCTTACCGATGCTGACGGCGACGGTGTTCCCGTATATCTCGATGACAATGACCATGACAATACTATCGGAAATGCCAACAACCACGTAGAATTGGCTTTCGATTTGGATTTTGATAATATCCCCAATCACTTCGATTTGGATGCCGACGGCGACGGATTGTTTGATTTTGCCGAATCCGGTCAAACTACCGGTGCGGATATTAATCACGACGGAATGGTGGACGGGACAGTCGGTACCAACGGTTTGGCAGATTCGGTAGAAACGACACCCGACAGTGGCAATATCAACTATAACATACAAAATACAGATAACGACTCTGCTTATGATTTTATTGATGTAGATGATGATAATGACCACGTACGGACAACAAACGAAATGCCCGATAATAATGCAAACCATTATCCCGATGATGCCGTAGATACGGATGCAGATAATATTCCTAACTATCTCGATAACGATGATGACGGCGACGGTTTATATACCGAATTTGAAGATGTACAATTGCCTAACAATTACCCACAAGACGGCGACCCGACCAATGATGATACCGATAGTGACGGCACCCCCAATTACCTTGATGATGACGATGACAATGATGGTATTTTAACTATTAATGAACAAGCAGACCCCAATGCTAATAACGAACCGGATGATGCCGTGGATACCGACGGTGACGGGATTCCCAATTATCTCGATGATTATGAAAATCCTAATGATCACGATAATGACCGTATTGAAGATGATGTTGATATAGACGATGATAACGACGGTATTCCGGACACACTGGAATGTGGTGGTATCGACCCTTTGACCGATGCTGACGGCGACGGTGTACCTGTTTATCTCGATGATGACGATAATGATAATACCGTAGGAAACAACAATGGCTCTATAGAACCGGCTTACGATATAGACAGCGACGGTATTCCCAATCAATATGATTTGGATACTGACGGCGACGGATTGTTTGATTTGGTCGAAGCAGGTAGTACCGGTTGGACCGATGCTAATATGGACGGGCGTGTTGACGACCCGGTAGGCTCTAACGGTTTGGCAGATGTGTTGGAATCCCCTGCCGATAGTGGCAACCTGATTTATACCCCGCAAGATACTGATAATGACGCTACTTCTGATTTTCTTGATGACGACGACGATAACGACCACGTATTAACCATAAACGAACATCCGGACGATAACGCAAACGGCTATCCCGATGATGCGCTTCATACCGATTACGACGGTATTCCAAACTATCTCGACCGTGACGACGACGGCGACGGTTTATATACCGATTTTGAAGATGTTCAGTTACCTCACAACTATCCGCAAAACGGCAATCCGATGGACGATGATACCGACGGTGACGGTATTCCGA
>JALVKK010000024.1:1365-17313 GCA_027033875.1 Flavobacteriales bacterium | reverse complement strand
TTCCATTTGCTCGAAAAAGTCGATAGTACGATGTTTAATGCTATGGCGACTAATACTTGGGTAAATTTGTTTTTCTTTGCCATTTTCATATTGTTTGCTTTAAATTTATTCGGAGTTGAAAAATTAGACCCTGTACGTTTAATTCCGCAATCTTGGGTCAGCTCTGCGGATAAGCAATCTAACAAAGGCGGTATTTTAGCCGGATTTTTTATGGCATTGACATTGGTAATAGTGTCATTTTCTTGTACAGGTCCTGCTTTAGGATTTATCTTAGGTAACGTTGCCAATAGTGCCGGTGGTGCAATGTCTTTGACTTATGCCATGCTTGGTTTTGGTTTGGGTATTGCCATACCTTTTGGTATTTTGGCATTTTTTCCCGTATTGCTCGAAAAATTACCCCGCTCGGGTGCTTGGCTCAACAGTGTAAAAGTGATCTTCGGTTTTATTGAATTGGCTTTTGCGTTCAAATTTTTGTCCAATGCCGACTTAGTCAATCAATGGCATTTCTTACATCGTGAACTTTTTATTGCCATCTGGATAGCCATTACCTTGACTATGGCAATGTATTTGTTTGGAAAAATTCGTTTGTCTCACGATGCACCGGTTGAAAATTTAAGCGTTTTCAGATTTTTATTCGGCTTATTTACTTTGTCTTTTGCCTTGTATTTACTACCCGGTTTATGGGGAGCGCCTTTAAATGTTATCAGCGGTTTTCCGCCACCAATGAAATATGCGGAGTCTAAATTTGGAGTAGGTTATTCCAAAACCGACTCGTCTGCACAAATACATCAAGTCTTGCCGGAAGGAGCCGAATACGGACCAAATAATATTGTTGCTTTTGAAGATTATGATTTGGCTATGGCTTATGCCAAAAAAGTCAACAAACCTTTATTGATTGATTTTACGGGACGAGCTTGTCAAAACTGTCGTTTGATGGAAGAAAATGTTTGGAGTAAAGATAATATTCTACCGATATTTAAAAATGAAGTGGTTTTAGTCTCTCTTTTTGTTGACGAACGCATCAAATTGCCGGAAGACAAACAATACATTTCCAAATATACCGGCGATAAAGTAACGACTGTCGGACAAAAATGGAGTGAATTTGAAACTTATAAGTATAAAAACAATTCACAACCGCTTTATGTTATCGAAAATCATAAGGGCGAAAATATGAATGAACCTATTGGATATACACCGGAAGTTGATGTGTATTACAAATGGCTTAGAAAAGGTATTGAAAATTTCAAAAAACAACAATAGAATACAAAAAAGAGGCTGTCTCAAAATGGCAGCTTTTTTTTATGGCTGACAGCTCGTATAAAAATTGTAAATTTGTCAGATAAACGCTTATGAAGTGAAAAGATTTCTTTTTACCATATTATTATTGTCGGTTCAGTTGAGCTTATCAGGGCAGATTATTAAAGGAAGAGGTGATAAAGGTCGTATAGGAACGCTTGATGATCCCGTAAATAGTATTGATAATCTGAAAACAAATAAAGACAGTACAAAAATCAAAATCAAAAAATTGCCTGCAACAGACTACAAAATTTTTTCTCTAAAAAATGATACGGTTGCTGTTGATACTACTTTGACTATCAGAGATTATTACAAATTTAATCCGTTATTTAAAGATGATTTTTCATATTTAACGTTTCAAAATACGGGACAACCGCTTACCCGATTAGCTTTTGATATTACAACAGAGGATATAGATCCCGGATTTGTTGCGGACACTAAACTCACTGACTATTGGCGACATTCACAAGTGCCTTTTTTCAGAACCCCTACGCCTTATACCGATTTGAGTTTTATCAATGGTATGAAACAAGGACAAATCGTTAATTCGTTTTTTGCTACCAATATTACGCCACAACTCAATGTAGCTGCCGGTTATCGAGGTTTGAGTTCTTTGGGCTTATACCAACGAAGTGTTGCAGAAAGTGATAGAGTATTTATAAATCTTGATTACGCTTCAAAAAATAAACGCTATAAATTAAAAACTTATTATTTTGTTTATAACAAAACCAATGAAGAAAACGGCGGTATCAAAAATCTTTTACAGTTTGAACAGGCCGGCGATATTTTTAAAGACAGAGGTAGGATAGAGGTTAATTTGAATGATGCTGAAAACGAACTAAAAAAACGCCGTTTGTATATCGGACAATCTTACGGTATTCTGAAAAACAAATTTATCTTACTTAACAGAACGACTTATCGTTACAATATGTATCAATTTACAGAAGCCGGACCAAATGATATTTTAGGCAACAGTTCACAAGTAACCGGTAAGTTTAAAGACAGTCTTTATCTCAAATCTTTTGAAAATTTTTCGGGTTTAGAGTTTAAAATCAAAGGCTTTAAACTGGAAAGCGGTATCCGTTATTTGTATCAATATTACAGTTTGGATAGTACAAAAATGTTAAACGGACAGACTTACCCGAAGTTTATAGAATATAACGATTTATCACTCGATAATGCATTGCAAGTAAGATTCGAAAAATTATCTTTAAACGGACAGCTGAATATCGGTTTTACCAATAATATTGCCGGTTATTATTTGAATGCCGTAGCAACTTACGATTTACCCAATGATTTTACTCTGTCTGTCCGGCTTAAAAGTATTTCCAAAAGACCTGATTTCAAATTTATTTTGTACCAAAGTGCTTATGATAAATATAATTGGTATCACCCCGAATTTAAAAATGTATTGACTCAAAAATTGCAAGCAAATTTGACGCATAAAATATTAGGTAAACTTTCTGTTAATCAAATTATTATTAATAATTATTCGTATTTCGGACAAGATTCGTTACCACGTCAAAATACGACCGGAATAAAATATACGGCTCTCAAATATCAAAATGACTATCGATACAAACACTGGGGTGTCTCGGGTGATATATTGTTACAAAAAGTTTTGGTAGGCAGCGAGATTTTATCATTACCTTCTTATGTACTACGAGGTAGTTTGTTTTATTCTCATTATTTTTTTCAACACAATCTGTATGTACAAAGCGGTTTAACCGCCAAATATTTTGAAGACTTTTATGCTCGTGCATACAATCCTGTATTAGCGGATTTTCTCATTCAGAATTATCAAAAAACAGGCGGGTATCCAATTGTGGATTATTTTGTTAACTTTAAAATTAAGCGCTTCCGGTTTTATTTTAAACTGCAACATCTCAATGCTGTATTAAAGCAAAAGTATCCGAATTATTACACGGCACCTCTACAACCATATCGCGATTTTAATATTCGTTTCGGGTTACGCTGGATATTTTTTAATTAAGGATTTTACGAATAAAAAACGGGAACCTTTTTCGGCACCCGTTTTTATTACATTATGAAAAACAAGTATCAGTCGCCTAAGGCAACTCTTTGAAACCCTGTAATTTCAAGTTCGGAGTCAATGCTTTTTACGTAAGCATCAACAGTCATATTACCGTCTTTGATATAATCTTGATCGAGCAAGCAAGCCTCTTTATCCAAAGTAGTATTATCATCGATAAAACGTTGCAATTTACCCGGCACAATACGATCCCAAATTTTTTCGGGTTTACCTTGCGCTTTCAGTTCAGCTTCGATATCAGCTTTAGCTTGCGCTATAACTTCATCGGGCAATTGCGCTTTTGAAATATATTTGGGAACATGTTTTAAGGTTTTACCCAATCGAGCCAATTCGATATTGTCTTTTTCGATAGCTGCAATACGCGCACCGGTTTCGGCTTCGAGAAATTCCGGAGTAAAATCTTTATAACTTAATACCAAAGGTCTCATAGCTGCTACTTGCATAGCAACGTTTCTAGCCACTTCCTCAGCATTATCAACAGCCTTGGATAATCCGGCTAACGAAGCTATTTTTTTGTTGGCATGTACATAAGAACCAACAAAAGGTGCTTCCAAAGATTTAAAATCGCCGATTTCTATTTTTTCACCGATCACACCGGTTTGTTCGATGACTTTATCGCCAATGGTACCGTCTTCAAAAGGTGCCGCCAAAAACTCATCTTTGGTATTATAATTCATGGCAATATCAGCCATTTTGTTAGCCAAATTGACAAAATCATCATTTTTTGCCACAAAATCCGTTTCACAGTTTAAGGTGAAAACAACACCTCTGGTATTATCGGTATTTACTCTCGCTACGGCTACCCCTTCCGAAGATTCTCGGTCGGCACGTTTAGCGGCTACTTTTTGTCCTTTTTTGCGCAAAACGGCAATTGCTTCATCAAAATCGCCATTTGCTTCTACCAATGCCTTTTTACAATCCATCATACCGGCACCGGTCATATCTCTTAATTTTTTTACATCTGCGGCTTTTATATCTGCCATAACTTTACTTTTTTTGATTGATTAATAGATGTTTATTTTTCTTTGTTTTCAGTATTTACTTCTTCTGCTACTTCTTCAGCAACGGGTTCAACCTCTTTTTTGACTTCCTTTTCCGCTTCTTGTTTTTCAGCCATTAATTTAGCAGCTTCTTTTTCAGCTTTAGCTTTTTCTCTTTCTTCTTTTCTGATAGACAAACCTTCGGCGATAGCTTCTGTTAGATATTCCATAACCAATTCTATGGATTTTGAAGCATCGTCATTAGCCGGAATAGGAAAAGTAACTTTGCGCGGGTCGGTGTTGGTATCGACCATGGCAAAAACCGGAATTCCCAATTTATTGGCTTCGGCAACCGCAACGTGTTCTTTGTTGATGTCAACAACAATTAAAGCTGCAGGTAAACGGGTCATGTCAACGATTGAACCTAAGTTTTTTTCTAATTTAGCTCGCAAACGGTCGGTTTGCAGTTTCTCTTTTTTTGACAAAGTATCGTAAGAACCGTCTTTTTTCATTTTGTCAATCGCAGCCATTTTTTTTACGGCTTTACGAATCGTAACAAAATTGGTCAACATACCACCCGGCCACCTTTCGGCGATATAGGGCATATTAACTTTTTGAGCATTTTCGCTAATGATATGTTTAGCCTGTTTTTTGGTAGAAACATATAAAATTTTTCTACCGGCAGACGCTATTTGTTTCAAGGCTTTTTGAGCTTCTTCTATCTTAGCGGCTGTTTTGTATAAATTGATGATGTGAATACCATTTTTTTTGCCGTAAATGTATCGCGCCATATTCGGATTCCATTTTTTGGTTAAGTGTCCGAAGTGTGCGCCGGCATTTAATAATTCTTGAATATCTACTTTTTTCATTTGTTATTTTTTTAGTTTACGTTCCGTAAAATTAGCAATGCACCAATACGGGATGCATTTGGATGCTAAACTAAGAACAGATTAAATTGATGTGATTAACGTTTGGAGAATTGGAATTTCTTACGGGCTTTGGGTTGTCCGTATTTCTTGCGTTCAACCATACGCGGGTCTCTGGTCATTAATTTTTCTTTTTTCAACAAAGGTTTATATTCGGGATTAACTTCGACCAATGCTCTGGCGATACCCAAACGCAACGCTTCTGCTTGTCCGGTAATACCACCGCCTTTTAAAGTAGCTTTGATATCAAATTTACCTTCGGTTTCGGTTACGACAAAGGGAAACGCTATCGTTTTAAGGTGAGCGGGAACGGTGAAATATTCATTCAAATCCCTTCCGTTGATAGTAATTTTTCCGGTTCCTTCATTTAAGAAAACTCTCGCTACCGATGTTTTTCTTCTTCCTATGGTATGAATTGTATCCATTATTTAAATTCGTTTAAATCAATTTTTTTAGGTTTTTGTGCTTCGTGTTTGTGTTCCGCACCGGCATATACATAAAGATTATGATAAATCTTACGTCCCAATTTGTTTTTGGGTAACATCCCTTTAACAGCATTTTCGACTAAACGAATTGGGTGCTTAGCCATCATTTTTTCTGCTGTTATTTCACGTCTTCCACCCGGATAACCGGTGTGTCTTACATAAACCTTATCTTGCCATTTGTTGCCGGTCAATACAATTTTGTCTGCATTGATAACCACAACATTATCACCACAATCTACATGCGGCGTAAAATTAGGCTTATGTTTTCCTCTGATCAATTTGGCAACTTTCGAAGCCAATCGACCTAATGTCTGTCCTTCTGCATCGACAAGAACCCATTCCTTGGTAACGGTCTTGTCATTTGCCGAAATTGTTTTGTAACTCAAAGTATTCACTGTCATTCAATTTAATTAATAAAATTCGTCTTTAAAACGGTCTGCAAATTTATGAATATTTTTTTGATTGACAAAACATTGTGTTATTGTGTTTTTTTAGCTGTTTTTATTACACTAAGCCTTATTTTTGCTTATGATTTTTCTGATGTTTGACAGCCTGTACCGATTATTGTCAATATCCGATGTCGGTTACTTGTAAATACCCGAATAAGAAAAAATTATAAGAACTAAACAGTTAGTGAGATTGTAAGAGTCGTATTTTTTAAAAATAAGTTTTTAAATTGTATAAAATTTGATTTTCAAAAAATATGTATCTTTGTAAGTTATACAACAAAAATGTCTTTTTAAAACCATTTTTTTGTTATACATTAAAAATATATACAAATTTTCAATTATAATTAATTAAAATTTTTTATTGGCAATATAACAAACCTATGAAATTACGTCTATTTTTTATTACAACCTTTATTTTACTTTTGAGTATTTACGCTTGCGGTTCCAAAAAAAAGGAGCTGAACGAAAAATACGGTTTAGAAGAAAAAGAAAAGAAAAAAGCTAAACATAAACCGACATTATCTGAAATTTTTGCCGAAAGCATTAAGTCCCCCGAATTGGAGTACCATGTTTATCGTTTGGCTGATTCGACTATGGAAGGTCGGGAAACAGGCAAACGCGGCGCCAATAAGGCAGCTAAATATATTTGGGATTATTTTGTTGAACAACAATTGTTGTTTCCGAAAGAGTTAGACGGTTATTTTCAAAAATATACGGCAACTCAGAATGACAAACCTTCGGTTGTATTGGAAACCGATGTAAAGGAATATCAGTTCGGTGAAGATTTTATTTCATTTTTTCCACACGATAAAATAGACATAAATGATAAGGAGGTTGTTTTTGCCGGATATGGTATAGAAGATCCGAAATACAACGACTATGCATATCAGGATGTAAAAAATAAAATTGTTTTGGTAGTCGGGGGAGAGCCGCGTGATAAATACGGAAATTTTATCATTTCAAATGAAATTGACCCGTATTCCGGAAAAAACTTACGCTCTGTTTGGAGTAGCGATCCGATCAAAGGCTATATATTGAGACGTAATGCCGCTATGAAACACGGCGCCAAAGTTATGTTATATTACGAACCTTATTATCACGATTATTTTTGGAGAAATTTCAGAAAACATTTTACTAAAAAACATTTGGAAATTTCCGTAAAAAAAGATTCGGTTTACGATTTTTTTATCAATAAAGATATTTTTGCTGATATAACCGGCTATGATAATCCCGAAGATATTCATTATACCAAAAAAACCAGAAAATACAGTGTCCCGATTCATATTAATTATCAAAATAAAAATGATGTAGTTGAAGGAATTAATGCAATCGGTATTTTGGAAGGTAATCCGGAAAGTGACGAATATGTAATTATTTTAAGTCATTATGACGGACAAGGTAAACACGACGGTAAAATTTACCCTTCAGCCAATGATAATGCTTCCGGAGTAGCAGCGACTTTTGAAATTGCAGAAGCTTTCAATATCGCCAAAGATTCCGGTTTTGTTCCCAGACGCCATTTGGTTTTTATTAATTTTTCGGGTAGAGAACAGAATATGATTGGTTCCCGTTTTTACTTGGACCATCCGGTAGTTCCGTTAGACAAAACCATAGCTGTCGTTGAACTACACAAACTGGGACGTTTGAGAGATTTAAAATATGATGATGAATTACCAGAATTTTATCCGATTAATGTTTCTTTTAACGGCTATAATAAAACAAGTTTTAAGAAAAACCTCGATAATATTCAGTCATATAACGATAATATCACTCTTAAATATAAACCTTTGGTAGAAGCATCCGATTATACGCATTTTATGAAAAAAAATATACCGGTTATATATTTTTTCGGGAGTAGTGTTTATAATGATTACCACGAACCGACTGATACCCCCGAACGTGTCAGTTTTGATATTTTGGAAAAACGAACCCGTTTTATTTTTCAAATTATCTGGCAATTGGCATATCAGAAGTAAACCGGAGAAAACGGGGAATGAACCGAAGCCCCCGTTTCATCGGACACTCGACACCCGACATCTGACATCCGACATCAAATAACCCCCGATGAGAATCGGGACACGCGATTAACCAAATAACCAAATAACCAAATAACCAAATGACCAACGAAATATTACAAAAAGCAAAAGTTTGGACACAAGCACCTTTTGACGAAACAACCCGCAAGGAAGTGCTGGACATGATAGAAAATAATCCTAAAAAACTCGAAGATAGTTTTTACAAAAATCTGGAGTTCGGCACCGGCGGTATGCGCGGTATTATGGGTGTAGGCACCAATCGCATAAACAAATATACTTTAGGACGTAACACTCAAGGATTAGCAAACTATATCAACAAAGTATCTGATAATAAAGAAAAAAGTGTAGCTATTAACTACGATGTACGCCACAATAGTAAAGAATTTGCCAAACTGGTAGCGGATATTTTAACAGCCAACGGTATCAGAGCATATTTATTTTCAGAATTTCGTCCAACGCCCGAATTGTCTTTTGCCGTTCGTCATTTAGGTACTGATGCCGGTATTGTGTTAACTGCCTCACACAATCCGCCCGAATACAACGGTTATAAAGTGTATTGGAATGACGGGGCGCAAATTGTACCCCCCCAAGACAAAGAAATTGTTGATGAAATCAACAATGTAAAGTTCGACGAAATTAAATTTACACCTAATGAAGACCTGCTGACTTATGTAGGTAAGGAATTGGACGACGCTTTCTTTAAAGAAGCAGTTGCTCACGGTACTTTTGATGCACCGGACCGTAGCAATATCAAAATTTTGTTTACTTCTTTACATGGCACTTCTATCAAATTGATGCCCGAAGCCATGAAACGTGCCGGTTTTACCGATTTTCATATCGTTGAAGTGCAAATGCAACCCGACCCTGAGTTTTCTACCGTAAAATCCCCTAACCCCGAAGAACCCGAAGCTTTTACCATTGCCTTGAAAAAAGCCGATAAAATTGGTGCAGATATGATTTTGGCAACCGACCCGGATTCCGACCGGATTGCCGTAGCCGTTAGAGAACCCGATGGAAAAATGCGTCTGCTCAACGGCAACCAAACCATGGCAATGATGGTCGCTTTTTTAATCAGAAAATGGAAAGAACAAGGTAAACTCAAAGGCAATAAATTTATAGGCTCTACTATTGTATCTACTGATATGATTAAAAAAATTGGTGACGCTGACAATATTGAAGTCAAAGTCGGTTTGACCGGATTTAAATGGATTGCCAAAATGATTCGCGAAGCCGAAGGAAAACAGGATTTTATTGGCGGTGGTGAAGAGAGTTTCGGTTTTATGGTAGGCGATTTTGTACGTGATAAAGATGCGATAACATCCGGATTGTTAGCCGCCGAAATCGCTTCGGAAGCCAAATCACGTGGCAGCTCGTTTTTTGAAGAATTGTTAAAATTGTATCATCGATTCGGTTTTTATAAAGAAGCTTTGGTATCTTTGGTCAAAAAAGGTATGGAAGGTCAGCAAATCATAAATAAAATGATGCATGATTTTAGAAATAATCCGCCTCAAAGTTTTGACGGTTCACCCGTTGTTCGCATTGAAGATTATAAAATTTCAATTGCTAAAAATATTAAAGACAGCACAGAAGAAACTTTGAAAGTTGAACCCTCAAACGTTCTGATTTTTTATACCGAAGACGGAAGTAAAATTGCCATGCGTCCGAGTGGCACCGAACCTAAAATTAAGTTTTATTTCAGTGTGCATCAACCGCTTGATGATCTTATTAATTATAAAGCCGTTGAAAAAGTATTGGACGACAAAATCGAACGCCTTAAAAAAGATTTAAGTTTATAATATATATGGACAACCGCATCAAACAGACTTTTTTTAAATACATAAAACCTTACAAAAAACAAGCTGTTCTAAGTATTTTGAGCAATGTTTTTTTTGCTTTATTTTCAACTTTGGCATTTATTGTTTTTATTCCGTTACTTGAAATACTCTTTAAGGAAGAAAAACGTCAAAGTATAAGCAAGCCGGTTTGGAATGGTATCGGTCATCTCAAATCATATCTAAACGCTTATGTTGATTATTATTGGGTTAATTATATCAATAATCACGGCTTTTTAGGCGCTTTGACGGCTATTATGGTGCTGATTATCATCATCATTTTATTTAAAAATCTGTTCAACTATTTAGCTTTGTACTTTATGACATTTTTACGCAACGGTATTCTAAAAGATATGCGTAACGATATGTATGATAAAATAATAAATCTTCCCGTATCATTTTATTCCGAAAAACGTAAAGGCGATGTAATTACTCGTATGACTTCGGATGTAGTAGAAGTTCAATGGGCTTCATTGATTATTCTGGAGATTATCATTCGTGAACCTTTGACTATTTTGTTTTCGGTAATTATGATGTTATTGCTAAACGTTAAACTTACTCTTTTTATATTTATTTTTACGCCCGTAGCCGGATTTTTTATATCGTTGATTGGCAAACAATTACGTAAAGATTCACATATAGTTCAAAATTTTGTCAGCCAATTTTTGTCTCATATCGAAGAAACTTTAACCGGGCTGAGAATTATCAAAGGATTTAATGCGGAAAATTTGTTTACCCAAAAGTTTAAACAATTAACTTACAATATTTTTAAATCAAATAATCGTTTGGTCAACCGTCAAAATTTAGCTCATCCGGTCAGTGAGTTTCTCGGTGTTTTGGTTATTGTTGTGATTTTATGGTATGGTGGCAGCATGGTACTTGATAAAGAATTGAAACCGGCGGTATTTTTAACTTTTATTGCTTTGGCATACAATATTCTGACGCCGGCAAAAGCCATTGCTCGCGCCGGTTATACCGTTAAAAAAGGTATGGCTTCAGTAGAGAGAATTTTTAAAATACTCGATGCCGAAAATCCTTTGACCGACAAACCGAATGCTATTGTAAAAGATAGTTTTAAGGATAACATTAGCCTCGAACACGTCAATTTCAGATACGAAGATGATAATGTGTTAAAAGATGTCAATTTTAAGGTTCTCAAAGGTGAAACTTTAGCACTGGTAGGGCAGTCCGGTAGCGGAAAATCTACCATTGCCAATTTATTGATGCGTTTTTATGATGTCAACGAAGGCGCTATCAAAATAGACGGTGTCAATATCAAAGATATGACCAAAGAATCTTTGAGAAGTTTAATGGGATTGGTTACGCAAGATTCCATTTTGTTTAACGATACGGTACGTAACAATATAGCTTTGGGTAACCCCGATGCCTCTATTGACGATATTATTCGAGCTGCTAAAATAGCCAATGCGCATGAATTTATTATGGAATTGCCAAAGGGCTATGATACCAATATAGGCGATAGCGGTAATCGATTGTCGGGCGGACAAAAACAACGTCTGAATATTGCCCGTGCCATACTCAAAAATCCACCTGTCTTAATTCTGGACGAAGCCACTTCGGCATTGGATACCGAATCGGAAAAATTGGTACAAGATGCTCTGGACAACTTGATGACCAATCGAACATCGGTAGTTATAGCACATCGCTTATCGACGATAAAAAATGCCGATAAAATCGTGGTGATGCACAAAGGTAAAATCGTGGAAATGGGAAATCATCAAGAATTGATGCAACACGAAGGTGTATATCACAATTTGATTATGCTGCAATCATTTGCTTGATAAAAGTGAATAATAATCCAAAATATTATATCGACGTCATTCTACCGCTCAACCTGTGGAATAATTTTACTTATGAAGTCAATCAGAAAGAATATGATTTTTTGCAAAAAGGTATGCGGGTGGCGGTCAGTTTCGGTAAACAACGCTTGCAAACGGCTGTCGTTGTAAAAAAACATCAAAATAAACCCTTGCACTACGAGGCAAAACCTATACTTCATATTATTGATAATCAGCCTATTATTAATGATTTTCAATGGGAATTGTTTCGCTTTGTATCGGTTTATTATCTGACACCACCGGGGCTTGTGCTCAAAGCCGCTTTACCGGGTTCTTTTATGCTTCAAAGTGAAACTTTTTTGATGCTAAATCAAGATGTTTCAAATATAAAATTGCAATTATCCGATGATGAATTTATGATTATTGAAGCATTACAATTGCAAAAATCAGTTAATATCAAAGATTTGTACGGCTTGTTCGATGAAAAAAACGTCTTTAATATCGTCAATGTTTTGATGAAAAAAGGTTTAGTCAGAATTATGCAGGAAGTCAAAGAAAAATATAAGCCCAAAACTGAAACTTATTTGCAGTTATCAGAGCAATGGCAAGGTGATAAAATTAATGATTTGTTTGCTAATTTGTCAAAAAAAGCCGAAAAACAACGACAAATTTTATTGCAATTTTTCAGTCTGCAACGTCAAGGCAAACCGGTACTCAAAAAACAATTGTTAGAACAGAGCGGGGCAGGTTTATCTTCATTAAAGGCTTTGGTGGAAAAAGGTATTTTATTTGAAATCAAAACTAGTATCGACCGGATTAATTTTGAAGCAGCGTCGGAGCAGGTAAAAGAGCTGTCCGCTAAGCAAAAAACAGTAGTAAACGATATAAATAGATTATTTTTGAAAGACAAACCCGTATTATTACACGGTGTTACATCGAGTGGTAAAACCGAGGTTTACATTCATTTGATTAAAGATGTTATCAAGCAAGGTAAACAAGTTTTGTATTTGGTGCCGGAGATTGCTCTGACAACGCAATTGGTCCAACGGCTAATCAAAATTTTCGGTAACGATATAGCGGTTTATCATTCCAAATATTCACAACAAGAACGACGGGAAGTCTGGCTCAATGTTTTGCATAAACAAAAAAACGCACAAATTGTTTTATCTGCTCGTTCGGGAATATTTTTACCTTTTCAAGATTTGGGTTTGATTATAGTAGATGAAGAACACGAGACTTCTTACAAACAGGTACAACCGGCACCCCGTTATCAAGCCCGCGATTTGGCGGTTTATTTACACAAGGTGCATCAAGCACCTGTTTTATTGGGTTCGGCAACACCGAGTGTCGAAAGTTATTTTAATACCCGCAGGCAACGCTATAATATCGTGCATTTGCAAGAGCGTTTCGGTGGCGTTCAATTGCCTGATATAGAGATTATTGATTTAAAAGACGCCCTGCGACGCAAACGTACCAAAGGTAATTTTGCCGAAAGTGTACTGGAAGCCGTTGATAAGACTTTACAAAACAAAAAACAAGTGATTGTTTTTCAAAACCGTCGCGGGTATGCACCGGTTGCCCAATGTGAAGACTGCGGACACGTGATGGAATGTCCGCACTGCGATGTCAGTTTGACTCTGCACAAGCATCAGCACAAACTCAAATGTCATTATTGCGGTTACCAAACCGAAGTACCGATGCTGTGTCCGGTATGTGGCAATCCGTCTATCAATTACAAAGGAATAGGTACGGAACAGATACAAAATGATTTGCAAATATTATTTGAAAATGCCGTTGTGGACAGGCTCGACAGTGATACGACCCGCGGTAAAAACAGTTTTGCCAATATTTTGAGTAAATTTCAAAATCTGGAAACCGATATACTTGTCGGGACGCAAATGCTGGTCAAAGGCTTGGATTTTGCCAATGTAGGTTTGGTTGTGGTTATGAATGCCGACCAACTGCTATACTATCCGGATTTCAGAGCCGACGAACGCAGTTTTCAAATGCTGATGCAAGTGGCGGGGCGTGCCGGCAGACAAAAAGAACAAGGTAAAGTGCTGATACAAACTTTTAATCCCGACCATCCGGTGCTTCAAATGGTTTTAAAAGGCGATTATCAAAGCTTGTATAAGGCGCAAATTGCTCAACGGCGTGAGTTGTATTACCCGCCATACAGCAAAATGATTAATTTTTTCATTAAAGACAAAAATCTGCAAAAATGTCAAGAAGCGGCAGAGTGGTTACAAAAATCTTTTGCCAATGCTTTTGAAAAAGTTTTAGGACCATCCGATGCCTTAATTCCACGTATCAAAAACCGGTTTATAAAGGAAATTTTAATCAAATTACCACCAAGCAAAACGCTACCCGAACAAAAACGCTACATTTTAAAAGTGCTGAATACTTTTCACAATATCGCTTACTTTAAATCGGTGCAAGTTGTGATTGATGTGGATCCTTATTAGATTGAGGAATTGAGGAATGAGGAATTGAGGTGACTTGTTCCAAAATAGCTTGACTTGAAAAGTCAACAAAAAAATAGGGACAGGCATAATATCAATAAAGAATCGCGTACCTACGCGATTATATTGCGTTTTATATTACGTAAAGTGAATATGTATCTTTTGAGATAATTCCTTTGCCTCATAGTTACTGCTTTTCGCAGAGATTAAATTTTTCAGTTATTCCGGATATATTTTATAATTTAGCAAAAAAATAAAAAATAATAACATGAAACAAATATTATTCATAATAGCAAGTCTTATTTTGGCAACCGGAACAGCTCAAAATAAAGACAAAGGAAACTTTAAAGTCTATGATAAAGGCAAAGTCTATTATTTCAACACTATTTTGAAAGACATCAAAGCCGAGGAAGCTCAACATAACAAACCGAAAGCATACAAACGTTTTAAAGTTGCTATAGACGGACAAAAATATCCAGATAAAATTAAACTATACAAATCGGTATGGCACAATCCACCAATATCACAAGGCAATGCCGGTACTTGTTGGGATTTTTCAACTACTTCTTTTTACGAAAGCGAAGTCTATCGCATAACAGGCAAAAAAGTAAAATTGTCCGAAGCCTTTACTTTTTACAACGAATATGTTTTACGTGCCAAAGAGTACGTTCGCACCAGAGGTAAATCGCTTTTTGATCAAGGTTCGGAAGCCAACGCGGTAACCCGTAATTTCAAAATATACGGCGCTATGCCATGGTCTGTTTACAACGGATTGAAAGGACATAAATTTCATACACACGATAAGATGTATAAAGAAATGAAAGCATACCTTTTATCAGTTAAAGAAAATAATGCTTGGAATGAAAAAACAGTCATCAACACGATTAAATCCATTATGAATTATTATATAGGAACACCTCCCGAACAATTCAAAGTGGACGGTAAAACTTACACCCCTAAAACCTATTTAAAAAATTATTTAAAAATCAATCCGGATGATTATGTTGATATTTTATCGTACAAACAAGCACCTTATTATACCAAATGTTCTTACGATGTACCGGATAACTGGTGGTATTCCGAAGATTATTACAATGTACCGCTCGATGTATTTATGAATATCATCATAAACAGTATCAAGAAAGGCTATACTATGGGCATTGGCGGTGATGTATCCGAACCGGGATTTCTGAACGGACCCGGCGAGCCGCAAGTTGCCATTATCCCCGATTTTGATATTCCTTCCGAATACATCAATGACGATGCCCGTCAATTGCGTTTTTCAAACGGTTCGACCACCGATGACCACGGTATGCATCTGGTTGGTTGGTATAAAACCAAAGACGGTAAATATTGGTTTTTAATCAAAGACAGTAGTTCCGGTTCGCGTAACGGTGATCCTAACGCACCTAAATTCGGATATTATTTCTTTTCACAAGACTATATGAAACTTAAAATGATGGATTTCATTATTCATAAAGATGCCGTTAAAGATGTATTGAAGAAATTTGATAAGGAATGATGAATTGATGAGTTGAGGAATTGAGAATTAGATGTGCTTCATTGAATATGTCGTCTATTGATGATAACTTTTTGATTCAAACTATAATTCTGCTTTTTATTTGAGGAA
>JALVKK010000024.1:0-1265 GCA_027033875.1 Flavobacteriales bacterium | reverse complement strand
TACCGAAATGACCGGGTTGAAGAATTGAGGATTGAGAAGTAGGTCACTGAGTGATTTTGCGAAGTATGAGCAAAATTGTACCGAAGTGCCGGATTTGAAATTAATAAAGTGAGGAAGTGAGGAATGAAATAACAAAAAAAACGGGCTGTCTCAAAGACTTTTGAGACAGCCCGTTTAGTTTTAATAACTATATTACTGCAATACTTCTTGTACTTTATTGGCAGCTTCTTGAAATTCGGTTACAAAATGAACCGGAATACCTGATTTTTCAATCAATTCTTTGGCTTTATCAGCATTGGTTCCTTGCAAACGCACGATGATAGGCACATTAATTTCACCTTTCATATTGTTATAGGCATCTACCACACCTTGTGCTACACGGTCAGCCCGGACTATACCACCGAAAATATTGACCAAAATAGCTTTGACTTTCGGGTCTTTTAAAATAATACGAAAACCTTTTTCCACCCGTTCGGCATCAGCTGTACCGCCTACATCGAGGAAATTGGCAGGGTCGCCACCGGCTTGTTTGATCAAATCCATGGTTGCCATGGCAAGTCCGGCTCCGTTTACCATACAACCGACATTACCGTCTAATGCTACGTAACTCAAGCCGGCTTCTTTGGCTTCCACTTCCATAGGATTTTCTTCTCTTGTATCACGCATAGCGGCAATGTCTTTATGTCTGAACAATGAATTATTGTCAATAACTACTTTGGAATCAACCGCCAAAATTTTGTTGTCGGAAGTTTTTAAGACCGGATTAATTTCAAACAACGAAGCATCATTTTTGATATAAGCATTGTACAATGCTCTTACAAATTTGATCATTTCTTTAAAGGCTTGCCCGCTCAATCCCAAATTAAAAGCGATACGACGGGCTTGAAAATCTTGTAAACCATGTGCCGGATCAATCAATTCTATAAAAATTTTATCCGGTGTTTTTTCGGCAACTTCTTCAATATTCATACCGCCTTCGGGTGAATACATAATCATATTTTTGCCTTCACCTCTGTTCATCATAACACTCATGTAATATTCTTCGGTTTGTGATTCACCAGGATAATATACATCTTCTGCAATTAAAACTTGGTTAACCTTTTTACCTTCCGGAGGGGTTTGAGGTGTAATCAATTGCATACCGATGATTTTTGAAGCCAATTCTTTAACTTCATCTAAACTTTTTGCCAATTTAACACCACCACCTTTACCACGTCCGCCTGCATGTACTTGTGCTTTGACCACATACCATTGTGTGCCGGTTT
>JALVKK010000023.1 GCA_027033875.1 Flavobacteriales bacterium | reverse complement strand
TGGGAATAGAATCTTGAATATTCCATGCACAATAATGTCCGGGTATTGAATCGAATGAAATAACACCGTTGTCTCCTATTACTGCTTTGTTATACGAATTTGAAAAAAAATTAAAAGAAAATCCTAAGTTGATTTGAGATGAATATTGATCGTCCAGATTTTGAAGTGTTGTTTGTGTAGATAAAGAATTTAGAATAAATGGTATTCGCTGAACATTATATGTGTCATCTGGTATTTGAGCTTTTAGATTTTCGATAATTATTAGTAAAAACGTGAGAAATAGTATTTTTTTCATGGTTAATTATTATTATAGTATCGTAAATTAATTATTTAATAATGAATGATTCTTCTAACAGAGCTTGCAACATCCTACTCCGACTTTCGTCGGTGAGGAATCTTAATTTAATTTTGAAATTAAGTATAATAAAGATAAGATTTTTTATTTTGTCTTAAATGACTTTTTTAAACAAAATTATAAAATAAATAGATTAAAAACAATTAAGTTTTCATTAAAAAAAGCTGCCCGTTTGGACAGCTTCATTGTTTTTGATTTTTTCTTTTCTTATTGCTTATTATCCTGCAAAGCAAAAACTTTTTTAAGCAAATCAGATGTACGTTCGCTGATATCCGTTCTGATTTTTTGTTCTTCGACGGCTACTTTTTTAAAGACACCTTCCATGGCTTTGCCTGTTACATAATCGGTCAAATCCGGATTAACTTTGTTGACAAAAGGAATTTGGTTGTACCTGTTTATTATATTAGACCATACTTCGTCAGCTTTAACTTTGTGTAAAGATTTTTGTACTTGCGGGCTGAATTTTTGATATAATTGATTTTGGGTTTTTTGTTTTAAATAATCTGTAGCAGCAGTACGATTACCTAAAAGAATATTTTTGGCATCGTCAAAAGTCATAGTCGTAATGGCGTTGACAAAGATGGGTTTGGCTTCTTTTACGGCATCGGAAGCGGCGGTGTTGAGTAGTTTTATACCTTTGTCTGCTAATTGTCCCAAACCTATATCCCGTAAGGTTTTATCAACTTTTTGCAGTTCTTGAGGTAATAAAATTTTGACCATTTGGTCTTTAAAAAAACCATCCGGTGCCATCAGTTTGGTAACTTCTTTGTCAATGCCTTTGTTGAGGGCTTCTTTCAGTCCGGATGCAATTTGGGCGTTACTCAATCCTTCTTCGGGTAACTGTTCCAATACTTGTTGCAGTTCCGCACAAGAAGTAAATTGTAAGCTAATCAATAAAAGCAGTAGTAATTTAATGTTTTTCATAATTTGAATTTTGATTATTTTCTTCTAATTTTAAAGTTTTCTTTTTGCTAAACTTATTATAAAGATAACCAAAAACGGCAATGGCTAACAAAAAACGAAAAATGGACTTTAACATATCTGTGTTTTTTTAAGGTTTCAATAAGTAGAACGCAAATGATATGCCAAAAAAACCGCCGTAATATTCAGGCGGTTTTTTTGGACTATCAAAATCATTATGCTTTTTTTCTATTGACCAATTCTATTACACGGTCGGCTATTTTGTCTTGAATACCTTGATTCAAATGACTGGTAAATCCGACACAAGAGTTATTAATTTCGCCGAGTACATAAGTATCGTTACCGTTTTCGTCCCAATCGAGCATAAAGTCAGCTGTCCAGATAAGCGGGGCATCGTGGTTGCCCAATTTAGACATAATTTCGGGCAATCGTCCTATAAACATATCGACCAATTCTTTCCAATCTTCGGGTCGGTCATAGGTATATTTGGCACCTGAAAATAAGGTAGCTGAAAAAGCATCGGCACTTTCGGCGGGTTTTTTGTGTACGACAAAAATAGGTTCTTCGCCCACCATCAAAATACGGATTTCGCCTTCTTTGATACGGGGCATAAAACGCATATCTACCAGCATACCATTATCACCAACTATGTATTGGGTGGCAAATTCCATAAAATCTTCCAGAGTACGATATTCAACGTGATTATCTTTAGCTTCGGTGAGTTTGAGTTTGGTATCAAGTGGCAGGGTGTCACCGGCTTTATATGAACGGTCATCGGCAATTTGTACGCGCCAGATACCTTCACCGGTAGAACCGCGGTTTTGTTTTAAAACGCGTTCGCCATACGAAATACTTCGCGGAAAAGTGTTTTTAAAATCTTCAACTGTATAGTAAGCATAAGTATCTTCGGGGACTAAACCGGTGCCTACCAATTTGACTAATGCATCTTTGGCACCTAAATCACGCATAACATCGGGGTGTGAAAAGCCTTCCAAACCGGCATCGGATAGTTTGCGTAATGTCTCAAAAAATATTTTTTCACCCGAAGGAATAGTTCCCGGATTGACACGAGTGATATAAGCATCGTATCTATCTTTGGCATAATCGTAAATTTTGTCTGCCCATTCATCTCTGAATTTTAAAATATCGACATTCCAACCGCGTTCACGCAGTGCATTGGCAATAGGAATGGTGTCTTTACGAAAACCGTCCAATCCTTTGTCAGAGCCACCTTCGGCTTCAAATATGACTACTCTTTGTTTCATAATAATAATTTATAGTTAATTTGCTTCAAATATAAGAAAAAAAGCCGTAATACAATATATATATATTATTTTTTTCGGTATATTAACACAAATAAAAAGGATTTTGCAAAGCAAAATCCTTTTTGATGTATTTTTATAAACAAATGAGGTTTGTTATAAACCGGCTGCGTATTCAATCATTTCAATCACTTTGGTAGCGTAACCGTATTCGTTATCATACCAGCTGATGATTTTAAAGAAAGTATCAGATAATGAGATGCCGGCTTTTACATCCAGTGATGAGGTATGCGTTTCACTGACAAAATCTTGCGAAACAACATCATCTTCTATCACTTGCAACACACCTTTCATTGGACCGTCTGCAGCTTTTTTCATAGCTTCAACAATGGCTTCGTAAGTAGTAGGTTTGGCCAATCTTACGGTTAAATCAACTACGGAAACATCGGCAGTAGGTACCCGGAATGCCATACCGGTCAATTTACCGTTTAAATCGGGGATAACTTTACCTACGGCTTTGGCGGCACCGGTTGAAGTTGGAATAATATTGTTGATGGCAGCACGTCCGCGTCGCCAATTTTTTGAAGGGGCATCAATCACTTTTTGGGTTGATGTTGCAGCGTGAATGGTGGTCATCAAACCTTCAACAATACCAAAATTGTCATGTAAGACTTTTGTAACAGGTGCCAAACAGTTTGTGGTACAAGAAGCGTTTGAAAAAACTTTAAGGTCTTTGGTCAATTCGGTATGGTTAACACCTTTGACAAACATCGGTGCATCTTTGGACGGGGCGGATATAATCACTTTTTTAGCACCGGCTTTCAGGTGTTTTTCAGCTAAAGCTTTGTCTGTAAAAAATCCGGTTGATTCCACTACAAATTCTACACCAACTGCACCCCAGTTGATATTTTCAGGGTCGCGTTCTTTGGTAACGCGTATTTTTTTACCGTTGACCATCAAAGCATTTCCATCTATAGAAACCTCTCCGTCAAATTTGCCGTGAACGGAATCATATTTGAGCAAATATGCCAAATAGTCTGTGTCTAAGAGGTCGTTTATGGCAACGACTTCAATTTTAGGATGTTTCATAGCGGCTCTAAAAGCCAATCTGCCGATACGACCAAATCCGTTTATACCAATTTTTGTAACACTCATAATTTTTTGTTTTAATAATTATTGTTTAGATTAAGTTGTTAAGATATCACTGATATTGAGCAATTCATTGTTGATAGTTCTGTTTAAACTGATAGCATCTTTTAAAGGTGTGTAAACGACTTTGTTGTTTTTGTAGCCAATCATTATTTTGTTTTGACCGTCTAACAATGCTTCAACAGCTTTCACGCCCAATCTGCTGGCTAATACACGGTCAAATGTAGTGGGCGCACCGCCACGTTGAATATGTCCGACTATAACCACTCGCGATTCGTATTCTGTTAGATTATCATCGACATATTTTGCCAGTTCAAACACATTTTTACCGGTTTTATCACCTTCTGCCACTACCACAATACTACTGGTTTTTCCGGCACGTTTGCTACGTCGCAATGATTCGACTAATTTGTCGATTCCGATATTTTCTTCCGGTATTAATATTTCTTCCGCACCACCGGCTATACCACTGTAAAGCGCTAAAAATCCGGCATTCCGACCCATAACTTCAATAAAAAACAAGCGATTGTGAGAGCTGGCGGTATCGCGTATTTTGTCGATAGCTTCGGTTGCCGTATTACTTGCCGTATCAAAACCGATGGTAAAATCCGTACCGAAAATATCATTGTCTATGGTTCCCGGAATACCGACAACCGGCATATCAAATTCGTCGGAAAAAATATTCGCTCCCGTAAACGAACCATCGCCACCGATGACTACCAATGCGTCAATCTTATGTTTTTTTAATTGTTCATAGGCTTTTTTTCGTCCTTCTACCGTTCTAAATTCTTGAGAACGGGCGGTTTTTAAGATGGTACCGCCGCGGTTGATAATATTACTGACTTTGCGGGCGCTGAAACGTTCCATATCGCCTTCTATCAAACCTTCATATCCCCGATAAATACCGTAAGGGTCCAATTTATAGAAAACAGCAGTACGAACAACTGCTCTGATAGCCGCATTCATTCCCGGTGCATCACCTCCCGATGTCATGACAGCTATATTTTGTATTTGTTTCTTCATATATACATTTATACAATTTAAGTTTCTGCAAGATAATAAATTAAATTGCAAAGTTAATCAAGTTTGTTTAACGGTGCAACAAGCTGATGTAAAAAAAATGTTTAAGAAATTATTAAGAAATCTGTGCTTTGCTACTGTGCGCTTACAACTTTAAAAAACAGAGAGTGATTATTGTCCGGATTTAAGCAGTCTGAATTTGTCGTAATCTCGAATATAATCTGCTTCAATAAATTTGTCGGAACTGATGACCATACAAACACTACCTTGTGAAAAATCTTGAAGTTCCCGCCAGATACCGGTTGGTATCATTAAGCCTTGATCGGGTCTGTTGAGCAGAATAATTTTTTTTTGTTTGCCGTCATCGAGAACGACTTGAAAACTACCACTTACGGCAATTAAGAATTCGATTTGTTCTTTGTGGGCATGTCCGCCGCGATAAGCACCGGCAGGTACATCAAATAAGTAGTAAACTCGCTGCATTTTAAATTGTAAAAGCTCATTTTCAACAACCGCCAGATTGCCACGTTGATCCTTGATTTTCGGAATATTGATTAATTTACAATCTTGTAAATTGTTAGTAGTAAAATGCAATCGCGATGTTTTTATTTTATTCATATCGTAAGGCTTGAATAGGGTCTAATTTAGAGGCTTTATAAGCCGGAAATAATCCCGAAATAATAGCTACCACAAATATAACAAAAAATGCTGTACCGATAGCATTCCAAGGTATGGAAAAGCGGATATGCATCAGTTTTGAAACGCCAAATCCGATTGAGATACCAAAGATAATACCGACAATACCCCCCAGAATGGTAATAGTCAATGTTTCGATAAAAAATTGAAGCATAATAAGCAACCTGTTAGCACCCAAAGCTTTACGAACGCCTATCTCACGTGTGCGTTCCGTTACCGAAACCAACATAATATTCATCAAAGCGATTGATGAACCTAATATGGTAATTAAACCGATAATAAATGCAAAAACGGTTAAACTTTGACTCACTTTTTTGAGTTCGGCAGCCAGCTTATCACTACGGTTTATACCAAAATTGTTAGGTTGAGAGGGTTTGAGTTTTCTAATATTTCGCATCAGTGCAATGGCTTTGGATACTAAAATTTCATATTGTCTTTTATCAGTAACAGCCACATTTATGTTGTAATTGGGATTTTTGTTATGAAATATACTACGAGCCAAATTTATAGGGATAAGAATACGATTATTACGACTTCCGCCAAAAGTGGCTTGTTTGTTTTTTAAGACTCCTATTATAATAAACCGGTTACCGTTGATGATGATTTCTTTTTGCAACGGATTTTCTTTGTTAAATAATTCCTTTACCAAATCAGTACCAACAATAGCATAATGATGATTATTATCAATATCTTTAACTGTCAAACTTCGTCCTTTGTTAATTTCATACCCATTGACTACCGGAAAATTAGAATCAATACCGATAATGGAATAGACAGGATCTGTTTTTTTTATATCATTTTTTATCTCAATATTGTATCCTGCAACAAAAGATAATGCTACTTTGGACCCCGGTGCTTTAAAACGTTTTTTAAAATCAACGGCATTGCGATAACTGATTTTAGGATTTGTTTTTTTATGTCCTCTCCGGTGTTGTCGTCCTTGTAAAAAATCATTTGAATATCGTTTAAAACTAAATTTATTTGAACCTAAACTTTGTAAACTTGAAGTAAAATTATTGTCAATACCTTTAACAACTGTTAAAGTTCCGACTAACGCCATAATCCCGAAAGCTATGATCAAAAGCGTGATTAAAGCTCTGATTTTTTGACTTTTAATTGATTCGAAAGCAACCTTGATATTTTCAATAATGATTTTTATCATAAAAATTAATTTCAAAAGCCTAAATTTATAATAAAATACGAATAAGAATCGTTTTTATTACAAATAATTTTTTACCTTTACAAATAAAATAATAACAGATATTAAAAAACAACATTTTATGAAAAAGTTAGTTATCGTAGGAATTGCAATGAGTTTATTCTTAACATCTTGTGTAAGTAAGAAAAAATATGAAATGCTTAAAAAGGGCAAAGCGGAAACCGAACAATATCTGCGTGAGTACAAAGATAAATACTACAAATGTACCAGTGAAAAAGAAAATTTGAAAACGCGGATACAATCGCTTGAAGACAATAACAATACTTTACAAGATGCTTTGGACCGATGTGTTAATATGAATAAAGAAGGGAATGTAAACATCAGTAAGTTATTGAAAGAAATAGATAAATCCAATAAATACATCAAACTGTTGATGATTGAAAACAAAAAGAAAGATTCACTTAACAAAGTATTGTCGAGCCGTATTACTCGTTCGCTGAATAATGTCGATTCTAAAGATTTGGATATAAAAGTTAAAAAAGGTGTCGTTTTTATTTCATTGTCCGACAAAATGATGTTTAAATCCGGTAAAACGGAAATATCAGAACAAGCAGATCAAGTCTTGTTAAAGTTGGCTAAAATTATTAACGATTACAAAGATTATGAAGTTTTAATCGAAGGTCATACCGATAATGTCCCGATTCATACGGGTTGTATCAAAGATAATTGGGATTTGAGCGCTTTGCGTGCTACGGCAATTGCTCGCAAACTTCAAAATGATTTTGGGGTTGATCCCGCTCGATTAACAGCAGGCGGACACGGTGAGTGGATACCCAAAGCGACCAACGATACACCGGAAGGACGTAGTGAAAACCGGCGTACGGAAGTTATTTTGTTGCCTAAGTTAGACCAATTTAATAAATTGATGGAACAAGGGATGAATAACGGCAAATAACAAAGTTAATATATTATACCTTTCTATGAACCTGTCAATTATATTGGCAGGTTTTTTATATTGTTATATTGTAAGTAACAAAAGGCAATAACTCGAACTGAAAAGAAAGTATGTATATACGACTTCGACCTCTGTTGAGAAGATTAGAAGCAATACCAATAATCATCGATTTATCAAATTATTAGTGCGTGTCGGCATCTAAATAATCAGGTGTCCCGTCGCCATCGCTGTCATCATTGGTAGGGTCGCCGTCGCCGTTAGAATCTTCGTCTTTGGTCAGTACGCCGTCGCCGTCGTCATCGTTGTCATAAATATTATAAATACCGTCATTGTCGGTATCGTCATCAAAAGGATTGTCATTATCATTGACATCTTCATCGATATTTTTGACGGTATCATCATCTATATCATCATCTACGACAAAAGTTTTAAACGAAAAAACCAAAGGGGAATAAGCAGGTATTTTGTTTTTAGGCACATGATAATAAGCTAAACCCGAAGGCGTTATAAACATGCCGGCACCATAGCCCGAAAAGGTAAATGTTCCGTCACCGTTGTCGGTATAATAACCGTCTTTAAAATTTGGTACAACTTCTTGCCAAGCTATAACACTTGAGTTAATCTTACTCTTTAAATTTAGCCATACTGGTAAATTGTCAATTCTTTCATCAAAAGTTTCATTGTTTAACAACCAACCTTTGTAAGCAACAAAGACTCTGTCTATTTTATGAATATTCCTATTTTCCCCGATTCTAAATGGAATATAGTAAAGATCATAAACCAAATCTTCAACTTTCGGATCATTGACCTGTAATGTTTGCAAATCGGGATTATCCCAAATAGAAATGTGAGAACCGGCAGGATCTATTGTGTCTATCGTAACATTATATTGAGCGTCTAAGGTGTAATAATGCGTTTTCATATAAGTTTCGATACTGTCTTTTTCAACTTCGTTGTATTGTTTGGTGCGATCTTTTATTTTTATATCGGAATCTTTCTTGTCATCATCTTTTTTGCAAGAAGACGACATTAAGAACATTGAAAGGCTTATGATGGCTAATATTTTGATCCTCATATTATTATTGTTTTATCTAAACGATTTAATAAAATAAATAATATCTGTAAAATACAGGATATTATTTGCTCGCAAGATACAAATTTTATTTATTTTTGTATTTGGCTTAACAAAGTTTTAATATTTATGCGTATTGATAAGTTTTTATGGGCGGTACGTTTTTACAAAACCCGCAATATTTCTACCGATGCTATTAAAAAAGGACATGTGCGGTTAAACGGGGCGATAGCTAAGCCTTCCAAAGAAGTGTTTGGCGGAGACAAATTGGAAATCAGAAAAAATCAAATTAATTACCAAATTTTGGTTTTAGATACACCCAAAAGCCGGGTAGGTGCTAAGTTGGTAGCGCAATTTATTAAAGATCAAACCCCAAAAGAAGCATTTGAAAATCAGGAATTACTCAAACTTGCCAAAGATTATTACCGTAAAAAAGGAACAGGACGTCCCACCAAAAAAGACCGTAGAGATTTAGATGAATTTTTGGAATAAGAAATGTTGTGCACAACATTTCAAGTTGAATGTTTATAATGTTCATAAAGTTGAAAGTTAGTACCCCGTAATAGTAAGCTTCAATTTTTACTATAACTATCTTTACCAATATTGTTGTTAACCTAATATTAAAAAAAATGAAAGGAAAAAATCAAAATACATATCCCAAAGCCGCAAAAAAAACTTATAAACTTGAAAAACACGGTGATGTACGTGTCGATAATTATTATTGGTTGAGAGAACGAAACAATCCGCAAGTTATAGATTACCTCAAAGCCGAAAACCGGTATTTTGAAGAACAAACCGCAGCTTACAAAGCCCTTGAAAATACTTTGTTTGAAGAGTTGAAAGCTCGTATCAAACAAGAAGACGAATCTGTGCCGGTCTATGAAAACGGCTATTATTATCAAACAAAATACTTTAAAGGTAAAGAATATCCCGTTTATACACGACGTAAAGGCAGATTGCAAGCACCCGAAGAAATATTGTTTGATGTAAATATAATGGCATCGGCTTATAAATATTATAAACTGACCGGTATTGAAGTCAGTCCGGACAATCGTTACGCCGTATTTGGAGAAGATACGACCGGTAGGCGACAATACACCTTGAAAATCAAAGACTTGCAGACAAATACTGTTTTAGATTTGCAGATTGAAAATACAACGGGGAGTGCCGTTTGGTCTAATGATAACAAGTATATTTTTTATACCAAAAAAGATAAAGAAACTTTACGGGCTTATCAAATATACAGACACCGTTTGGGGGATAATCCGGTCAATGATGAATTGATTTATGAAGAGGTTGATGAGATGTTTGATGTTTTTGTAACCAAAAGCAAGAGTAAACGTTTTATTTATATTGCGTCTTTTAGTACTTTAACTACCGAATATCAATATCTCGAAGCCGATAAACCGGAAGAAAAATTTAAAATTTTTGCTCGCCGAAAACGCGGTGTTGAGTACAATTTGTTTCACCACCGTTCCCAATTTTTTATCTTGACCAATAAAGATGATGCGGTCAATTTTAAATTGATGACTACAAAAATTAACCGGACGGAAACGGCAAATTGGCAAGAATACGTTTTGCACCGTTCTGATGTAATGCTGGAAGATGTTGATGTCTTTGATGATTTTATCGTGTTGCAAGAACGGGAAGAAGGTTTAAATAAACTACGTATTTTAATGTCGGAAAATGATTATTATATTCAATTTAATGAAGAGACATATAATATATATACGGCTTATAATCCTGAAATGAATACGCGAAAGTTTCGGTTTGTTTACAATTCGATGACAACACCTGCATCGGTTATGGAGTTTGATATAGATACCCGTCAAAAAACCATATTGAAGGAGCAGGAAATACCCGATGGCAAATTTGACAAAACCAATTATCGTTCTCAGCGTATTTGGGTAACGGCGCGAGACGGAGAATATATTCCCGTATCGATGGTATGGCATAAAGATACCGATTTGAAACGTATCAATCCTATGTTGTTGTATGGTTATGGCGCATATGGTATTACGGTTGATCCGGGTTTTAGCTCAAATCGATTGTCTTTGTTAGACCGCGGATTTGTTTTTGCGATTGCACATATACGAGGCGGTGAGTATTTGGGACGACCTTGGTATGAAGCAGGCAAATTATTACGCAAAAAAAATACGTTTAACGATTTTGTCGATGTTGCTTCATATCTGATTGAGCAAAAAATAACTTCAACAGAACAATTATATGCCATGGGTGGTTCGGCAGGTGGTTTGTTGATGGGTGCTGTTATCAATCAAGCGCCTGAACTTTTTAAAGCTATTGTGGCTCAAGTACCTTTTGTCGATGTTCTCACTACGATGCTCGACGATAGCATTCCGTTGACAACCGGCGAATATGACGAATGGGGAAATCCTAATGACAAAACTTTCTACGATTATATCAAATCATATTCGCCTTATGATAATATTGAAGCAAAGACCTATCCTAATATGTTGGTAACTACCGGTTTGAACGATTCGCAAGTGCAATATTGGGAACCGGCAAAATGGGTTGCCAAACTTCGGGAATTGAAAACGGATAACAATATTTTGCTCTTGCATACCGATATGGATAGCGGACACGTCGGTGCTTCCGGACGTTTCAAATCGTTGAAAGATACGGCTCGCGATTTTGCTTTTATCATTAATTTAAAAAATCAAAATAACAATATATGAAATACCATTAAGCCCCGTAGGGGCGACACTTTGATAAAACAATAAAAAAAAATTACAAATGAAAATAATTTGTGTCGGGCGCAATTATGCAGAACATATCAAAGAATTACAAAATGAAAAGCCTGCCGAACCGCTTTTGTTTATCAAACCGGATTCGGCGGTGTTACCCAATAAGAACCCTTTGGTTTTACCTGATTTTGCGCAAGATTTTCATTTTGAAGTGGAATTGGTTATCAAAATAAACAAATTGGGAAAATATATTGAAACACAATTTGCACACCGTTATTATGATGAAATCGGGTTGGGTATTGATATAACCGCACGAGATTTGCAAGCCCGGTTAAAAGCTAAGGGATTGCCTTGGGAAAAAGCCAAAGCCTTTGACAATTCGGCGGTTGTCAGTCGTGAATTTATTTCTAAAACAGATTTTCCTGATTTGCAAAATATCCGGTTCAGTTTAAAGAAAAATGACACTATCGTACAACAAGGACATACGGCGAAAATGTTGTGGCAGATAGATGAATTAATCAGCTATATCTCTCGATATTTTACCTTAAAAAAAGGCGATTTAATCTTTACGGGAACCCCGTCAGGCGTAGGTAAAATACAATTAAATGATGTGTTTACCGGCTATATCGAAGGCAAAGAAATGTTTCGGATTAAGGTCAAGTAGAAACAGGGTATTTTTTATTGAGAATTGAAAATGGAGAAATAATAATGATTAGATGATTAGATGAATTGATGTTATGAGGAATGAGGAGTGAGGAATAATATTCAACTTATTTGCCACAAAAAGCTTAAATTTGCTAAATGATATTGGTATATACACATAAAATTACCCCGCGACTCAATTATATCTTCAGGCATTTATTTAATAATTTAATGCTCAAAGAAGTCAAATTTACGACCAAAATAGAAGAATTTATTGCTTATAACGGACCTAAATTTTCGTATGCATCGCAAGCTTTGGGTGGCGAATTTCATATCCAATCTCATCCGATATTGTTTCAACAAGGGATCAAACCTCATGAAGTAAAATTCGGTTTTTGGGATAGCATACCCGTTTTTTTTGAAATACAAAACTCTTCTATTCCTTTTGACTTGTTTGCGGCAAGTTTTTATTTGCTCTCTCGCTATGAAGAGTATTTACCGTACCAATTAGATGCTCACGAACGTTATTCATACAAAAATAGTATATTATTGCAAAATAATATGATATTAAAACCCATTGTGGAAATTTGGGTGAAAAGATTCAAACAAACCTTACAAGAACGTTTTCAGGGATTGACTTTTCCGGAACGGAAGTTTTATTTTGAACCGCTTATAAACGTTAGTATGGCGCGATTGTATCAAGGTAAATCCTTTTTGCGTTTTCTTTTTGGTGGTTTTGACGATCTACTTCATTTGCGATTGCGTAATTTTTGGTCGCGTAATCGGGTTTATCTGACCGGTAAAAAAGATCCGTATGATACATTTGACCGAATATTGCAATTAAAAAAGAAATACAAACACCCTTTATCTGTTTTTCATCTTTTGGCAACTTATTCCTTGTTTGATCACAATATTTCAACAAACAAACACGAATATCAGTCGCAAATTAAATTTTTAGCAGACCATACCGACACCGGTCTGTTATCTTCGTATTACGCTTTTGACGATGAAGAAATGATTGAACGTGAAATAGTAAAATTGGAAAATATCATACATAAACAACTCGACAAAGTCCGGGCGCATTTTAACCGTATCAAAATACCGGCTACTTATCAGATTTTTAATGAAGAAGAACTCAAATCGGATTATTCGATGGGCTATAATCACAAAATCGGATTTAGAGCCGGCACTTCGATACCTTTCAAATTTTATGATATTGAAAACGAAACCGAAACACATTTGACTTTGCATCCTGTCAGTATTTCCGATATAATGCTCAAGTATCAATACAAATTAAATCGCGAAAAAGCTTTAAAAATAATGATTGAGCAAGGAGAAACCATAAGGCGTCACAAAGGACATTTTTATCCGGTTTTTCACAATTTTATTTTGTCAGATATAAAAGAATGGCGAAGTTGGAACGATTTATATATTACTACAATTAAACAATTTTCCGATGCTGAAAACTAACATAACAGATATTTTTATTGATTTGGATCATACGCTTTGGGATTTTGATACCAATTCTAAATCAGCTTTTGAAAAATTGCTTAAAAAACACCAAATACCGATACATATCAATACTTTTTTGGAAATTTACGAACCTGTAAACCGTCAATATTGGGAGCAATATTCAAAGCAACAAAAAACCAAAACGGAAGTTAAATTCGGTCGATTAACCGATACGTTTAAAATTTTAAAAATTGATATATCCCGTCAAATTATTGAAGTAATGGCTGCTGATTATCTCGATTTTCTCAAACGGGAAAGTGTTTTGATGGACGGCGCCATAGAACTGTTAGATTATTTGAAAAACAAATATCGCTTGCATATTTTAACCAATGGTTTTGTTGAAGTTCAAAGCGACAAAATACGTTTTTCGGGTCTGGACTCTTACTTTGAACATTTGATTACTTCGGAAGCAACCGGCAAGCTCAAACCGCACCCCGATATATTCAAATATGCCTTACAAAAAGCCGGCACTTTTGCTCACCAAAGTTATATGATAGGCGACAATTTTCAATCAGATGTCTTAGGCGCCCGCAATGTCGGTATGCACGCGATTCATTTTGACCCCGACGAGACAAGTGAGGTTGATTTTATGATTATTCCCAAAGTTAAACATTTATCGGAAATCAAAGAAATTTTGTAATTTGTGACGTATTGGTTTCATTATACACTTATCCTTAATCATATAATAAATATTTTTTACAATTACGAATCTTTTTTTATTGATTCTATCTACTTTCGGCGTTTTTTTAGCATAAAAAATAATATCATCTCTTGATATAATATCTTTTTTTTTATAACCGCCTACCAATTTTACTATGATTAAAAAAAAACAAGCTACTTTGTAATACATAATACTATTTATTGTATATTTGCTGGTGTAACAAAGATGTAATTTAATCGTCATTGGTGTATAACAAACAAAAATCAATAATATGGAAACACTCACTAAAATTTCAAAAAAACCCGGAAATGAAGAGACTTCTCATGCAGCAATTATTCATATCAGTAGTTTTGCCTCTTGGATAGGATTGCCGTTAGGAAGTGTTTTAGGGCCATTATTTACTTGGATGATTTGGCGAAAACAAAGTCAATTTGTCGATGAAAACGGCAAAGAGGCTATGAATTTTAATATTAGTCTTTTATTATACCAAATAATTATATTGATTATTGGGTTAATTTTTTTCTTATCACCCTTATTAAGGATTGCAAATGAGAACAATACAGATACGTTTAACCTTATTTTGTCTCTACCGGGTTTATGGATTTTAGTTGCCGGATTAGGTTTGATTTCACTGTTTCGTCTCATTATGATTTTAGTAGCTGCAATCAAATCAGGAAACGGTGAACTCTTTCGTTATCCACTAACAATCAGGTTGATCAAATAATTCGTATGAAAATAGAAAACATAAAATCACAAATGCGCAAAGGGGTTTTGGAATATTGTATTCTGAATGTCCTCAGTCAGCAGGAAGCGGCTTATACTTCCGATATTTTGCAGGATTTGAAAGATGCCAAAATGATTGTCGTGGAAGGCACCGTATATCCTTTGCTGACCCGCCTTAAAAATGCCGGTTATCTGACTTATCGTTGGGAAGAGTCAACTGCCGGTCCGCCACGAAAATATTACTATCTGACCGATAAAGGTTACGAATTTTTAGGGCTAATGCACCAATCTTGGCAAGAATTGGTCAATGCCGTTAATCTTATCAACCAAAATAACCGCAAAAAAACAGAAAAATGAATAAAACCATTGATATCAGTCTAGCCGGCATCTTGTTTCATCTGGACGAAAATGCCTATTACAAATTGAAAAAATATTTAAAATCCGTGCGTCATTCCATTCAACAAACGGAAGATGTCGATGAAGTTATGCATGAAATTGAAGCTCGAATAGCCGAATTGTTATTACAAAAACAACAAAATCCGCAACAAGTTATCAATGAGATGCATATTGATGAAGTGATAGCCGTTTTGGGACAACCCGAAGATTTTGAAGAAGAAAATCAACAGGAATTTTCTCTAAATTCAACAAAATCAAAAAAAGCGCTTTTCAGAGATATGGACAATTCGATGATAGCCGGTATAGCTGCAGGAATAGGACATTATGTAAATTTTGATATAGCTCTGATACGCTTAATTTTTGTCGTACTGTTGTTTGCTACACACGGGACTTTTATCTTGATTTATCTTTTGTTGTGGATAGTTGTTCCCAAAGCCAAAACCGCTTCCGACAAACTCCGGATGAAAGGTGAGTCGGCTAATTTGGATAATATAGTCGATCAGGTAACAACGGACGAAACACCAAAAAAAAAAGTTAATTTAGCTGAAACCATCGAAACGACCGGTTCTGAAATCGGTAATATTTTGGTAAAAATTATCGGCTTTGTTATAGTCTTGGTAACCGGACTATTAGTTCTCGGATTGTTGATTTCCGCATTGAGTTTCTCTCCTGTATCCGATTTGAATTTATTGATTAGCGATAATCCTGTTTTTCAACAACTGCACATACCCGTAGGTTTTATCGGATTTATAGTATTTTTTATCATTGCATTTCCTGTTGTTCTATTGTTTTTACTGGGATTTAAGATGTTGTTTCCGGATACTAAACCCTTAAATAAAAACTTGTTGATTATCTTCGGAACTTTATGGTTTGTTGCTTTGATATACATATCGGTCAAGAGCCTTTCATTTATATCGCACAAAAATACCCGCGCACGTGTTGTAACTGTTGACCGACAATGGCAAACTACAAAAGATACGCTTTATCTCGAGGCAAAAACCGTTGAGAATTTGCCAAATCATACGACAAGTAACGATATCAAGTTTGATTTTATTACTTCAAAAGATTCTTTATTCCATCTGAAAGTCAAGAAAATAGCTGAAAGTGTATCGTATGCAGATGCCAAACAAAAGGCTTTGGCAATTGAGTTTGATCTCGCACAAGATTCTCTGCAAAACACATTGACTTTCGCTACGATGATACGTTATCCGACCGGCAATTTAATCAGTGAACATAAAGTTCGGGTACGGATTGAAGTTCCGGAAGGTAAATTGGTCAAAATATCAAAAGTTATAAGTAAAATGAGCTATCTCCCCGATTGTGATTTTCCAGCGGTTTTGACCAATAAGAATGATGAAATTATTTGTTTGAAACAGTATGAAAACTTATCGAGTGAACCTTATTTTTTAAACATTAACAGCGATAAAGTACGAATTAAAATTGATGACGAAGGATTGGAAATCAATGGAAGAGATGATAAAGATTCGGAAGCGACAAATGTTAAAATAAACGATAAAGGGATTCGTATTAAAGCAAGAGAAGGGGATAAGCAATCTTCTATTCAAATAGATGATGAAGGTATTAAAATTAAGAATAATCATTAATAATTTTCACTTATGGACAATAATCAAACAGCCAAATTATGGTCAGCCTTGATGTTTATCATTATAGGTTTGATATTTTTGATAGTACAATTTTTTCCGGAACTGAATTTTGAAGATTTTTGGCCAATTTTGTTGATAATATCAGGAATAATATTGATTATCAGTGGAATAAAGCCAATTTCAAATAACGGAAATTTGAAACCGGATACTAAATAACTCCCGATGAAAATCGGATAGGCAAATAACTCCCGATCCCGACGTCCGTCGGGAGGGCACAGCAAATAACAGATTAACCAATAAAAAAAATAACAATGAAAAACAACAGTAACATTATCACGGGATTTTTTCTCGTCATCCTAGGCGTTTTACTATTACTACGCAATTTTCATCTTTTGGATTTTGAAGTATTCGATATTTTCCGGTTGTGGCCTATTGCATTGATTTATGTAGGTGTAGAGATGCTTCCGGTTGAACCGAAAACCAA
>JALVKK010000022.1 GCA_027033875.1 Flavobacteriales bacterium | reverse complement strand
GGTTTGTCATGAATTGTAATCAGAAAAAAATTCCTTTGGTCTTTTTGCAAGACGTTACCGGCTTTATGGTCGGTAGCCGTTCCGAACACGGTGGTATCATCAAAGATGGTGCTAAAATGGTTAGTGCCGTCAGCACTTCTGTCGTGCCAAAATTTACGGTGGTTGTCGGCAATTCGTATGGCGCCGGCAACTATGCCATGAACGGCAAGGCTTACGACCCGCGTTTTATGTTGGCGTGGCCTACAAGCGAAATTGCCGTAATGAGCGGTGCCGCCGCTTCAAAAGTTTTGTTGCAAATAGAAGAATCCAAGCTCAAAAAGCAAGGCGAAACCATTACACCCGAAAAAGAAAAAGCTTTGCTCGACAGAATTCAAAATGATTATAACCGCCAAATTTCACCCTACTACGCCGCCGCGCGACTCTGGACAGATGCCATTATCAATCCGTTGGACACCCGCAAATGGATTAGTATGGGTATAGAAATGGCAAATCATAAACCTATCACGGAACGCTATAATGTAGGAGCTATTCAGACGTGAGGTTAGTTGAAAGTTGAATGTTTTGGTTAATAGATTATTTATTTAATGAATGAGGAATTGAGGAAATGAGGAAATGAGGAAAAAATATTCAAGTTATAAAAAAGTCCTCAATTCCTCAATTTAAAAGACGAACATAAAGTATAAACAAAAAAACATTCAATAAGAAACGGATTATTCAGTGAACCGAAACAAATCATCAATTCATCAAAAAAATCATACAAATATCATTTTTCAAACCGGAATATGCCGTACTTTTGCAACACTAAAATTTCACACATGAAAATACTCGTCTTAAATTCCGGTAGCTCGTCCTTAAAATTTCAATTGTTTGACATGCCACAAACCAAAGTATTAGTCAAAGGTTTGGCAGAACGAATTGGTGAAGCAACATCACGTTTTAAAGCTAATGATTATGAAGTCAATCAACCTATTGGCACGCATAAAGATGCTTTGCAATTATTGACAACATATCTGTTAGATGACAAAAATCAAATCATCAAAGACACTTCGGAAATTGTAGCGGTCGGACACCGTGTGGTGCATGGAGGCAATACATTTGTGCAACCAACTCTTATAACTGAAGAAGTTAAAGATAAAATTAAAGAACTTTTCTCATTGGCTCCTTTACACAATCCGGCAAACTTAACCGGTATTGAAACCGCAGAAGAAATATTTAAAGATGCCAAACAAATTGCCATTTTTGATACGGCTTTTCACCAAAGTATTCCGGTTGAAAATCACAAATACGCCATACCTGAAACTTTTTATGAAAAAGGTATTCGCAAATACGGATTTCACGGTATCAGTCATCAATATGTTTCTCGTGAAGCCAACAAAATACTAGAACGAACCGATACCAAACTCATTACCTTACACTTGGGTAACGGAGCCAGTGCTACGGCTGTTCGCAACGGCAAGAGTTTTGACACAACTATGGGATTTGGTCCTATGAACGGCTTGATAATGGGAACTCGTAGCGGTGACATTGACCAGTCTATTATATTTTATTTAATGGACAAACTGAATTATACTTTGGATGAAATCCAAACAATTCTCAACAAACAAAGTGGCATGAAAGCCCTTGCCGGCAGTAATGATTTGCGCGATATAGAAACTGCTACAGACAATGGTGACAACCAAGCACAACTGGCACTAAAAATGTATGCCGGTGCCATCAAAAAATACATCGGAAATTTTACGGCTCAGATGAATGGTTTAGATGCCTTGATTTTTACGGCAGGTATCGGTGAAAATTCGCAAAAAGTAAGAGAATTGGTTTGTAAGAATTTAGATGTTTTTGGTATCGAAATTGATAAGAAGAAAAATAAAAATCCGAAAGATTATCAAGGTGATATCAGCGGTCAAGATTCAAAAGTTAAAATATTGGTTATTCCCACAAATGAAGAACTGGAAATTGCCAAGCAGACATTTGATTTGATGCAATCATAAAACTTTTAACAGGCTTTTTTACAACATGAAATAATTTTGTTTCTTTATTAAGAAAAACT
>JALVKK010000021.1 GCA_027033875.1 Flavobacteriales bacterium | reverse complement strand
GAAATGTTTGATAACATTTAATTTGTTGAAAGTTGGTTGTAAAAATCTACTATTCATCTTATTCATAAAAAAGACTTTTAAACCACTCTGACTCGAGTGGTTTTTTTATTTTTGTCATATGATATTAAACGAAAAACTTTTAGAATACATAGAAAATTTATCATCACCGCAATCTAAATTGTTAGCGGATTTAGAACGGGAAACTTATCAAAAAACCGTCTTGCCGCAAATGATAAGCGGGGCATATCAAGGGCGTTTGTTGAGTTTGTTGTCAAAAATGAAGCAACCGCACAAAATATTGGAAATCGGTACTTTTACCGGTTACGCAACTTTATGTTTAGCCGAAGGCTTAACCCCTGACGGACAAATTATCACCATTGACAAAAATGATGAATTTCAATCTATCCAAAATAAATATTTTGAACAATCGGATTATCGCAAGCAAATTACGCAAATAACCGGTAATGCTCGTAAAGTAATTCCGGATTTAAAAGATAGATTTGATTTGGTTTTTCTCGATGCCGATAAACGTTACTATCCGCATTATTATGAAATGCTTTTGTCAAAAATAAATAGAGGAGGACTATTACTTGCCGACAATACCTTGTGGTACGGCAAAGTCATTGATGAGCAAGCTAAAGATGCCGAAACCGTAGCCATCAAACAATTTAACGAAATGTTAGCATCAGACGATAGGGTAGAGGTTGTTATTTTACCGGTACGGGACGGTTTAACCATGGCAATGATTAAATAAAACTTTCTACTTGTTACTTGCTACATGATACTTGTTACACGTATTAAAAAATCCCCTTCGTCACTTTCATGCAATTTCTCTACCTCAAAACCATTTTGACGGGCAAAAATCTGCAATGTGTTTTCATCGATATAAGTCCAGTCAAAAATTTCTGTTTCTCCTTTGTACTTTATAAAAAATTGTAAATCACCGTAATAATTATTCTCCGGCATCAGATAGCCACTACCGGTTTCATACAAATATTTCAAATCGGAGGAGTGAATGATTGCTTGACCGCCGGCAGCCAGTAATTCATCAATTTTAATAAAAAGTTTATCCAAAAATTTAGCTTTTTGTACAATACCGACACCGTTCATCAAAAACAAAATGGTATCATATTGTTCCTTAGGATTGTATTCAAAAAAATTTTGATTAATCACCTTTTTAACACCGCGTTCCCGCATCACTTTGCTACTTACCGGCGACCATTCTAATGCTGTTGCATCTTTATTTTGTTGTTGCAGGTATAAGCTATGCAAACCACTACCGGCACCAACGTCTAATATTTTACCGTATGATTTTTGCAAAGCAATCTGTTCCGAAGCCGGCATCTCGTCAAAATTTCGAAACAAATAAGCTACAGGCAGTACTTCCGGTTCTGTCAAATGTGTCCAAGTAATCAAATCTTCCGGCTCATTGTTTGTCCAATAATCCAAAAGCGCCTTGCCAAATAAATCTTTTTCTATCATGTGGTTTGAATTGCTCTTGCAAATGTAGTTTTTTTTTGAGGAAATGAGGAAGTGAGAAGTAGGTCATTGAGGGTCCCGACTAAAGTCGGGATGTACCGAAATGACCGGATTTGGAAATGATAAATTAAGAAAATGAGGAAATGAGAATTTATTTTATAAAATTTTGTATCTTTGCAGCCGATTTAAGTTTTAATTTTAGAAATCAGTATTATGAAAAAAATATTATTATTTCTCTTTCTGTTGGGACTTTACTCCAACAATTTATTAGCACAAGTAAGTATCAATAACGATGGTAGCAATCCGGACAGCTCAGCAATGTTGGATGTTAAAAGCACAGACAAAGGAATACTTATTCCTCGTATGACCGAAGCGCAGCGTAATGCCATTGCAGCACCTATTGCAACGGGCTTAATGATTTATCAAACCGATAATACACAGGGGTTTTACTATTATGACGGTAGTGTTTGGCAGCTCATTGCCAACACATCAATAATGTCGGATGCAGATTTTTACAAAGAAGGAACTACGACGTCGCCAACCGATATTAATGATAATATGTATCATAACGG
>JALVKK010000020.1 GCA_027033875.1 Flavobacteriales bacterium | reverse complement strand
TTCCAAAACTTTTTAGGATAAATGTTGAGACCAAAACCAACATAATTACCCGACTGTTCAAACGTTCCGTTTATTTCTGTATAAGGGCGATGTTTGATACCTTTAATTTTAATGGTGCCTTGCCATATATTATGAAAACTTTTGTTGTAATACAAATAGGGTTGAAACAATGCGAATTTTGTTGGCAAATACATACCGAAACCAAATTCCATATCTAAATAAAACCAATTATCTTGCTCGGGATAGGTTTGGAAAATTTCAATGGTATCTTTTAAATTATAGCCGCTCCCCCCATATTCTTTATAATAGCCCGGATTGATACTGGTATAAACAAATAGCTTTTTATACACCAAATAATCTAATCTAATAGGAATATACATCACCACATCATCACTACTAAAATATGTAATAAAGTCATTCCCATAAGGACTAGTTGTTTGATCATAATCAATATGATATCTTTGTCTTTCATAGATATATCTGATACCAAAACCCGTTTTTACTATAAAGCGTTTATTATGATAGATGTTAAAGCTCAAGCCTACATTAAACGATGGGGTTTTCATATAATACATTGTTACAGGACTATCCGGAACGCCATAATCCGTTTTACCTTTGTCATATTGGACAAATACACCATTGACGCCAAAAACGGCGTAATCATTGATAAAATCCGACTGCGCATAGGATTTTAAAACCATGAAAAACAGTACCGGCAATATGCCGATACTGTTTTTTTTAAACAAATTAATAAGGAACGAATGTACCATCTGAAAAATCTAATTTAAAACGTTTATGATTATGTGAATAAAAATAGCCCCAAACTGCATCATCTTCTATATACAGCCCGGTAAATTCTATAGCGCCTTGCTTGGGATTTGGGAAAACTTTTCTGTATATTGCTTTAGCTCGATTGTGTTTTTCTTTATAATTCACATTTTTGTCAAAAGTAATGGTATTGCTGCTTCCGCAATCTCCAACATAAGCCTCACCATCTATTGCCGCTTTAATCTCCGACACACGATAACGCCACCAACCACCCCACCAACGTTTTTTAATGGTTTTGGCTTTAACTTTTACTTTGTTGTTTGTTATTACTGTTCCGTATTCATTAGGTTCAATAATACCATTACCATTTGAATCATCATATTGTGCCTGAAATTTTTTTACTTTAACAACACCTTTGATCCTTTTATTGTTACCTATGGTTCTGTAATCTTGTTCCCTATTGACAGAAATGCAAAAACTCGACGTATTTCCATTATTGAAACTAATACAATTTTCCAATTTTTCAATTGGCGCATCTTTTATGGATGTATAACCGGATATTTGATTTAATGTTTGAATATCCCCATCTGTTATCAATACAATACCATCACTATAATATTTAACAATTTGCTGTAATTCTTTATTTCTGTACATAAAAGCCCAATCATTATTTAAAATGGATAATTCACCAATATCCAATCCGTAATAAAGTAAATCGGGATCTAATGACGGCGATAAATCAGGATCATTTAACCAAGTATTTTCTGCTCTAATGTAATTAAACAATTGTGAACTAAAGTTATATCTATTATTAAAATCTTTATACACTTGATATTCATCAAAATGTTCAATAGAGTCATATCTGTTAATTTCCTCTTCCGTTGCATTCGGATGATTATTTAAAAAATCTTGTTCGTGCTGTTCGTCTAATACTTCAAGTATATCAAGTTGCCTAAAATAATCATCACTATTTAAAAAAATAAGCATTTTTTGATGTTCACCATTTCTATCGGTATAATCAAAAACAGAAATAGGAACATCTTGATTATTATGATTCTTATTAAAACCAGTTTCTTCTAATAGATTTTTACTCTCGGATCCTTCAAAATTTTTCTTACAAGAAAGAAAAAAGAATAAAAATGTCATTCCTATTATTAATATTTTTTTCATAATTCTTAAATTTTTAATTAAACATATTTTTTAGTTTGACGAGCACCTTCACTCCCCTCGTCAAGAAGTTTACGGTCACAAACTATGTTTAACTAAAAATTCGTACCTTTGTACCGTTAAACAT
>JALVKK010000019.1 GCA_027033875.1 Flavobacteriales bacterium | reverse complement strand
TTATTCGCAGTGCAAGTCTTTGTACTTAGCTGTTAAATCATCTGCAGATTCTTCAACATCGGGATTTTTATCGATAGCATCTACAGGACAAACAGCCACACATTGCGGCTCATCAAAGAAACCTACACATTCAGTACATTTGTCAGGTACAATGTAGTAGAATTCATCTGAAATCGGATCTTGAGCAGCATCGTCATCTTTACAAGTACCGTCTGCCATGTTCCACTCTTCACCCGGTTCATAAATTGCGGTGTTGGGACATTCGGCTACACATGCGCCGCAATTGATACAATCTTCGTTAATAAATAATGCCATAATTCTTAATTTTTATGTATTAATAGTTTAATTTTGCGAACAAATATAATACCATTTTTGATAATGACAATAAAAGAACGAAAAAAATCTTTAAAAATTCTGGGTAAATTTTTATCTCAATTCCGATTAGACGGTATTTTCAAAAAAAATGACATACCTGATAACGATATTTTTTTTGATGTTCTCAAACAATTAGTCGAAAGAGTGCAAGAACAAAACCCGTGGTTTACCAAAGACAATGTTCTTTTTGCCTTACACAATTGGGGCAATGCCTTAGAACCTGAAAAAATTGACCGCTGGTTTGCAATGGAAAATTTCAAAAATGACATTCCATCTAAAACAGTCGGAGTGATTATGGCAGGCAATATTCCACTGGTTGGATTTCACGATTTTGTAAGTGTTTTGGCTAGCGGACACCGTATAAAAGCCAAACTGTCATCAAATGACAAACAGCTCTTGCCTCTACTTGCCAAATATTTGATATATCTGAATCCTGCATACAAAAACCGGATAGAATTTGTAGATGATACATTAACAAATATAGATGCTGTTATTGCCACAGGCAGTAACAACACATCGAGATATTTTGATTATTATTTTGGCAAATATCCGCACATCATACGCAAAAACAGAAATTCGGTAGCTGTTTTGACCGGTCAAGAAACACCGGCGGAACTCAGCTTACTTGCCGATGATATTATGCGGTATTTCGGATTAGGTTGCCGTAATGTGTCAAAAATTTTTGTGCCTGAAAACTACGATTTTAATCCTTTGTTTGAAGCTCTGTTAAAGTATAAAAATCTCATCAAGTATCAAAAATATGCAAATAATTATGATTATAACAAAGCCATATATCTTATGTCAGTTGACGAACATGTAAGAAATAGTTTGATAGACAACGGTTTGGTGTTACTTAAACAGGATCATCATTATGCATCGCCTATCGGGACCTTATTTTATGAATATTATAAAAATATAAATGAGGTCAAAACAATTATAGAACACGATAAAGAACAAATTCAAATTATTGTCAGTCATTCTCCTGAGATAAAAAACGCCATAAATTTCGGCACATCGCAATCGCCCGAATTATGGGAATATGCCGATGGCATCAATACGGTTGCTTTTTTAAACAAAATTGACGACTAAAACTGATTTATTAAAACAAAAAAAGACGCCCGAAAGCGTCTTTTTTTAATATAAAATGAAACTAACATTTTCAATACATAAATATTAAATATTTTGTTCAACTTCCGATTGATCTACCAAACGGAAACCGGCGCCATGAATATTGACTATTTTTACATTGGCATCTCTATTCAACAATTTACGCAATTTGGCAATATAAACATCCATACTTCTGGAAGTAAAATAGTTGTCATCTTGCCATATTTTGGTAAGCGCTTTTTCACGCGGCATCAAATCATTTTTGTAAATGGCTAACATTTTAAGCAGTTTGGCTTCCTTTGGAGATAATTTTACCGGTTTTTCATTTTGATATGAAAGTTGTCTCAATTTGGAGTCAAACTTAAAATCACCTATTTTGAAATAAACCGGTTCTGTTTTTTCTTCTTTGACAGGAACCACTCTGCGATTTAGTAAGGCTTTAATCTTGTACAACAATACTTCCGAATCGAAAGGTTTGTTGATATAATCGTCGGCACCGATTTGATAGCCTTTAAGCATATCTTCTTTTAAGGTTTTGGCCGTCAAAAAGACTAAAGGCACTTGCTGATTGCGTTCTCTAATTTCTTTGGCTAAGGTAAATCCGTCTTTATAAGGCATCATTACATCCAAAATGATCAAGTCAAAATAATCTTTTTTGAATTTTTCATATCCTTCCATGCCGTTTCTGGCCAAAGTTACGTCAAAATCATTCATTTTCAAGTAATCCCTTAGGACTATCCCGAAATTAATGTCATCTTCTACAAGTAAAATTTTCTTTTTTGTTTGTGTCATGACTTTTAGTGTTTGTGTTAATAATTAATTAAGATATGTGTTAAATTTATGTTGTTAAATATTTTATTGTTCTATAACGGGCATTTTAACGATAAAAGTGCTTCCTTCCCCTTTTGCGCTTTTAACAGAAATTTTTCCGTTAAACGATTGAACGACTTTTTGTACATAAGCCAAGCCCAATCCGTGTCCCTTTACATTATGTATATCGCCGGTGCTTTCTCTGTAAAATTTTTTAAAAATTTTCTTTTGTACCGACTTGCTCATTCCGATTCCTTTATCGCTTATTTCAATGAAAATATATCTTTTATCATCGTTATATGTCAATACGCTAACCTCCGGAATTTCTTTTGAATACTTTACCGCATTGTCCAATATATTGACAAAAACATTGGTCATTAAGGTTTCATCGCCCAATACGACACTATTATCAGCTTTGAATGCCGTCTGTAAGGAACCGCCTTTGTCTTTAATCAATAAACTGATATGTTGAATGGCAACATCTAATATTTCGTGTATATCAACCGGATTCTTTTCGGTTTTAAGTTCAATCTTGTCCAAAACGGACAAACTCAATACACTTTCCACTTGATTCAACATACGTTTATTTTCTTGCTTAAGCATCTCAAGATAAGTTTTTAACTGTTTTTTATCTTGATTAACTGCCGGCGATTTCAGCGCATCAACAATTAAATTGATGGTCGCAATGGGTGTTTTGAACTCATGCGTCATATTGTTGATAAAATCCGTTTTCATCTGCGATATCTTTTTTTGTCTGATGATAAAGTATATGGTCAAAATATAAATAATCAAAATAACCAGCATCAAAAGATCAGACAGTAATTGAATACGCAAACTCTCATGCTTAAACAATTCGTTTTTATTAAATGAAAGAACTAGTTCATATTTGGTCAATCCGGAATTGTCCGGAAAAATTTTAAATTTATAATACTGAAATCGTTTATCATCCGGAACAAAGTGCTTGGAATGCACTTTGGTTAGTATCTCGTCATCCAGAACCGCAAATTCGTAATGATAGTCTATACCGCGCTTATCAAGCTCTTCTTTTATCCAATTGTTCAAACTATCAACGGAAATTCGCTTATATATGGGTTCGATAAGCGATATGTCTTTGAACGTCGTTTCAAGATAACGATTATCAATATTGTCAATACCGGTCTTGCTAAACTCTTTTTTCGGTTTAATTTCGGTATTTCTGAAAAAATGCGTCTTGGTCTTGGCAATACTAATTTTGCCCATAACCGAATCAAGTTGTTTTTCCGAGATCGGAAATTTCAGCTTGACGCCTTTTTCTAAAACCAAATGCTTGTATGCAAAGACCTCATTACTATTCTTATTTTCTTTTTTGTAAACAAACTCATAAACATTATCGACCGAACCTCCTTCCTCCCGGGCTTCTTTAAACTTCTTATAATACTTACCAAACTCGTAATTCTGTGCTTTGGTCGAAACGGTATATAATATCTGCTTCATCAAATAATAAAACCTTTGATTCCGCAATTTGATGTCATTCTCACGCAACTTTACCTGCATCATTCTAATTCCTATGACAGAAAAAGTCATAAAAATTACCAAAAGCACAATGCTTTTTCTTTTCATCAAGCAAATTTATATCAAAAATATTAAAAAATCTAATAATTTTTAAACTATTAATAATAATTTTAAATTTTAACACTTTTTCTTAATTATTGATAATATTTCTATCACTTTGATAAATAAATCGTCAACATTTTCGTTGTTTTTTATAATATAATCAATGTTTTTTAACATTTTTTGCTCTGATTTTTGAGCTTTTATAATTTTTTTTAGATTTTTTTTGCTTTTTCCGTCTCTTTTTTCTATACGATTTAATCTTTTTTCAATATCTGCCGTTACCAAAATTATAATATCTACCAACTGATCCATGCCCGATTTGTGCAATATGGCATTTTCAACTATCACACAACCGGTTTTTTGCCGAGCGACCCAATCCAGAAAATCTTTTCTTACTGCCGGATGCACAATAGCTTCTAACTTTGACAACTTGTTTTTGTTATCAAAAACCATACCGCTAATATATCTGGTATTCAAACCATTATTATGATACGCCTCTGCTCCTAACAAATCTTTTATTTGCTTGATAACCTCCGAATTTGTACGCATAATCTCCTTAGCCCTATCATCGGCATAATACACAGGTACACCTAATTTTTCAAAAATTTTTGCCACTGTAGTTTTTCCGGTACCGATACCACCGGTTAATCCTATCTTTACCATATAATTATTGTTTGATCAAAAATGAAATCTTTACAGGTTTTATACTAAAATCAAAGACATCAACAGGGTGCTTAACCAGTTTTGGAGTCCAAGTATTCAACTTAGGGTTATAAACAACTTCCACACGAAAATCTTCGGATTTTAAATTTTTATAGGTCTCTTTAAAAACTTTAAATTTTAACTTAATTCTTTTAGAAAATAATAAAACATTAACTTTAGCTGGTTTGCCCGAAATTTTTACAGGCAAACTAATGGCATCTTCTATAATTTCCGATACGGACAAACGATAAACAATTGAAGTCTTATTAAATTTTACTCCATTCACAGCATTTATTTTTAGTTTTTTACCTATACTTTTATCAACATAATTAAAATGGTAAGTTTTGTTTTCACCTCCTCAATCGTATCCAAAACCTCCGGTTGCCCAAACACCCAAATACTGTCCGGTTGTAATGTAGCAAAACCCAAATTTTTAAATCCCGGTTTATAATCAACAAACACATTTGATTGAACAGGCACTTGCTTTTTATGAACTGCTTTAATATTCAATTCCAAAACCACCGGATTTACCGATAAAATCCTACCGGATTTACCAAACAGTTTTCTTATTTGCATTAAATGTTTATTTACATCCCATACATTTTCTTGCAACAATCCTGATTTTTGCACATCAAGTTTCAAAACAGGTTTGCTTATTTTATAATGAAGTATTTTAAAACCCGACAAATTTATTTTTACCGATAACGTGTCATTAGGCAAAAATCCCTTATAATATTGTGGTGGTAAATTTGTATATAAGACCGGCACTTTAACCGTATATTCATAAGTTTTACTCAACTGCATCAACAACCAAAACAATGCCGAAATCAAAAAAAACAGCAAAAAAGAACGAAGTTTATTTTGTTTTATTAAAAATCTAATTAATATGCTAAATCTTTTATTCACCTTTTCGACAACTTAAAATTACGAGTATCTTTGCAAAGATATTGAAAAAAAGCAGCATCACATGTCCTACATTCAATTATTTGCTCTGATTTTCAGCATACATTTACTCGCTGTGATGAGCCCCGGTCCTGATTTTGTCATGGTACTCAAAAACGCCTTGCAATACAACCGCAAAACAGCCGTTTACACAGCATTAGGAATTGGGCTGGGAATCGGTATTCACATCATCTATTCGGTTGCCGGGATTGCTTACTTGTTACAACAAAATCAAACTGTGTTCCAACTGGTAAAATATGCCGGAATGGCATACATTATATATATTGGTATTAAAACTTTTATGAGTAAACAAACAAAAATCAAGCTTCAAAACCAACAAAATAATAAACAAATCAGCTATTTTGAAGCCATTAAAACCGGTTTCATTACCAATGTTTTAAACCCAAAAGCTTCTTTGTTTTTCTTGAGTTTGTTTAGCTTGCTCATTCCTCCAAATACACCTTCATGGGTATTGTCAGGTATCAGTTTTATGTTAATTACCGTAACCTTTTTATGGTTTAGCTTAGTTTCCGTTATCTTTACCAACCCGTTAATTGTAAAATCTTATGAAAAATACGAATCCTATATCGTCAAATTTTTCGGAGTGATTTTAATCATTTTAGGAATAGGCATTTTATTTGAAAAATAGCAAATGAATTAATAATACTATAACAAAATTAGAAATTAGATTTTTTTAAACAA
>JALVKK010000018.1 GCA_027033875.1 Flavobacteriales bacterium | reverse complement strand
TCGATAGATATAATAATGAAATTAACAGGATTAACAGAAAACGAAATAAAAAAATTGAAAAATGAATAACAAATACTAACATTATGTATAGTTAATGGCGGTTAATCGCTGAATATCAACATTTTGAGTATAATCAAAGATAGTGCTAAAAAGAAAAATAAGAGCAATAAAAACCGCCACTGCGTATATACGTTACCGTTTGAATAAAATTGTGTCTTAGACTTGCAAAATTTTTTAAGCAATCTAGTCCAAAAATTCAAAATTATTGGTTTCAAAAAAACTTCTAAAATCGACGTTCCTTGATCAGTGTTCTGTGTTTAATTTTACAAAAATAATTTATAATATTGAAAATTAAAGTTATACCTAATAAGATATGCGCCTCCGAATAGAAAAACTAAAATATGGAAACAAGAAAATGTAAAATTTGCAGTAACCCTATTGTAGGAAGAACCGACAAAATTTTTTGTTCTGTAAAATGTAAAAATTATTACCATACCAATCTAAGAAAAGCAACAAACAAAGCAACCGAAAAAATCGATAAAATTTTGCATCGCAACAGGAGTATTCTACTGGAAATTATGGGTAAAAACAAAACACAAATTAAAATAAATCGTTTAATTTTAGAACGAAAAAAATTTAATTTTTTATACCATACCCACTTGTATGTCAATTCCAAAGGAAAAACATATTATTATGTGTATGATTTTGCATGGATGAGTTTTTCTGATGACGAAGTTCTAATCAAACGTATAAAACAAAATTATGACTTATGATAAGGGGCGGGGAGTAGTCGCATAGTGCTGGTTTTGAATAAGATAGCAGATAGGTAATGATTGCTAAAATATTATTTGCAATAAATACACAATCAACCGATTAATTTTTTTTTATTTTATTCTTGAAAACGGTCTTTAATACTTTGCTTGACCAGTTCAATAAAATTGGATATTCTGGCAAATTCGCTGTCATTATGTGCTTTGTATGTTAAAAATATACCTAAGGGCAACAATACGAATGTAGCAAACCATGCACCTAAATACGGATATACGGCGCCTTCTTCCGAAGCATTTTTGCCTAGCATACTCAAAATATAATAGGTAACAAAAATAACAATACCTAATACAACCGAAATGCCGAAACCTCCTTTTTTAATTATTGCTCCTAAGGGTATTCCAACCAAAAACATAATTATTACCATTACAGGATATGTAAATTTTTCCGAAAAACTGTGTTTATACTTATTGCCCTTGCGTTTTTGATTATTAAAATATGTCTCTTTTCGTTTGCTAAATTGCTTCAATACCTCTGTTTTTTGAACAGCGCGGTTATACAGTTGAGATAAAGTTTTTGTATTAAAATGAGTCGTATCTGACAATATCTCATTTATTGTCCCATATTGTCCGAAATCAATAGATTTGTTAACAATTTTTTCAATCTTATTTCGTCTCAACAACTCGTTGGCAAAACTTTCTTTTTTCTTTTTGTAGTTTGTATTCAGAGTGTCTATTTCTTTTTTGAGATCGATAACATTGAGCATGTGATGAGCTGCCGATATACTGGTTTTGTCCAAATCCACTTTATTGATAGACGAAATGTCTATATTGATAATATGTTCTTTAAAAGCGGTTTTCATAGCCGGGTGTTTTTTGCGCTCGGTAGCTTTTTTTTGTTGACGGGTTAAATCTTCATAAAAAGTTCCGTTGTACAAAATTAGCTGTATCAGCTGATTATCCGGATCACTCTTAAATAGTCCGTTTTTGGCTATGATGACTTTGTTGGGGATACCGTTTACTTTTTGGTGAATGATAATCTCTTTTAAACGGTTGTTGTTGTCGCCGTATTTTTTCTTGACGTGTATATTGATGCCGGCCGGTTTAAAATCGTTAAATATCCCTTCCGTTATAGCGACACTCGGCATTTTCTTTTTTATATTTCGTCGTAAGTTGCTGAACTTATAATTGCCGTAGGGCAGGGCGGTATTGGCAAAAATAAAAGCGCCGATTGACAAGATTAATATCATAGGGGCTAGTGCTTTCATCATAGCTTTGAGTGAAATTCCCATGGATTTCATTGCCGTAAATTCCGATTTTTCGGACATGCTGCCAAAACTCATAATGCCACCCAATAAAATGGATAACGGAATGACATTTAAAACAACAAAAGGGGAATAGTAAAGTAAGAATTTTAAAATTGTCAAAAGACCCAAGCCTTTTCCGGCTAATTCGTCATAATACAACCAAAAGGTTTGTAAAACAAAAATTAAATAGATGATTACAAAACTCGGAATGAATTTTTTTAGAAAATTTGTTAGTATGTAACGATAAACTATTTTCAAAATTAATCCAAGTCATTAATATAGTAGTCGGAATATTTGCTTTTATCAAATTGAAATAGTTTGGCAGGCAATACCTTATTGGTTTGAAAACGCGTAATATCCAGATTGATAACAGAGCCGTTTTTTTCAATTATAATGGCATTATGAATATTGAGTGTTTTCATATCTATACCCAGTAATATATGTTTTTCGGACGAATGACTGTTTCGGGGTATCAGTTTGACGTATCGTATGATATGTCCTTTAACATTTTGTTTGATGTCCATTTTCTTGGTGTAACCTTTTTTGTAAAAACTAAAAATCTTGTTGGGCGTAAATTCATCTTCATCTTTGTGGCTTGTTACATTGATTTCTTCGTTTTCGTGTATAATTTGGTATCGTTTTTGTCCGTCAAAAATATCTTCAATACCCATATAGCCGGCATGAAATTTATTGCCTTGTATCGTAACATTACCTTTGGTTTGTTGTGTAACACCGGCTTTTTTGTTGACCAGACTATACTTAAATTCAGCATAAATATTCTTATAACTGTTCAATTTTTGAGTTACTTTGTTTAGCAATTTGTCGGCAGCAGGGTCGTTTTGAGCATTGATTTGTACTGTTGACAGACCGATTAACGCAATAAATAATAAAATTTGTTTCATCATTTTCAATTGTTATAATTCGTTGTTAAAAAATTCGTCCAAAGCTATCACATCGGGTATCAAGACTTTACGGGCTTTACTGCCTTCAAAAGGTCCTACTATTCCGGCAGCTTCCAATTGGTCAATGATACGTCCGGCTCTGTTATAGCCCAATTTGAGTTTTCGTTGCAATAATGATGCCGAACCTTGTTGTGCATTGACAATAACGTATGCGGCTTCTTTAAACAACTCATCTCTATCTTCAATACTATCATCAAAATTTGTGCCACCGGCTTCATCTTCCACTTCGGGTAACGGAAATGCTGCGGCATAAGCGCGTTGCGAACCTATATATTCGGTGAGATTTTCTACTTCGGGGGTATCTATAAATGCACATTGCAAACGGACGGGATTGTTACCGGCCGAAATCAGCATATCGCCTTTGCCTATCAAACGTTCGGCTCCACCGGTATCCAAAATGGTTCGTGAATCGATTTTTGAGGTTACGGCAAAAGCTATACGTGCCGGAAAATTGGCTTTGATAATACCGGTTATAACATTGACCGAAGGGCGTTGGGTCGCTACAATCAAATGAATACCGACGGCTCGTGCCAATTGGGCTATACGGGCAATAGGTAATTCTACTTCTTTGCCGGCTGTCATCATCAAATCGGCAAATTCGTCAACCACCAATACGATATATGGTAAATAACGATGTCCGTTCTCGGGATTAAGTTGGCGTTTTTTAAATTTTTCGTTGTACTCCTTGATATTTCGTACCATGGCATTCTTGAGCAATTCGTACCGGTCTTCCATTTCTTTGGTCAGCGAATTTAGTGTTTTGACTACTTTGGATACATCGGTTATTATAGCTTCTTCTTCGTCGGGTAGTTTGGCCAAAAAATGCCGTTCTATTTTATTGTATAAAGTCAGTTCTACTTTTTTGGGATCAACTAATACAAATTTAAGTTCTGCCGGATGTTTTTTGTAGAGCAATGAGGCAATTATTACGTTGATACCGACCGATTTTCCTTGTCCTGTGGCACCGGCTACCAACAGGTGTGGCATTTTGGTCAAATCGAACGTGTAGGTTTCGTTGGTAATGGTCTTGCCCATGGCTACCGGCAATTCCATTTCGGCTTCTTGAAATCGTTTGGATTGTAAAACCGAACGCATCGGAACAATTTTTCGCAATTTGTTAGGGACTTCTATACCGATAGTACCTTTGCCCGGCATAGGCGCAATAATACGAATACCGAGCGCTGCTAATGATAATGCAATATCGTCTTCCAAATTTTTGATTTTGGATATACGAACACCGGCTTCGGGTATAATTTCGTATAGGGTTACCGAAGGTCCGACGACAACTTCTATTTTTGAAATTTTGATTTTAAAATCGAGCAATGTTTTGACAATCTTGTCTTTATTGCGTTTGAGTTCTTTTTCGTTGTACGTGATTTCGGTAGCACTGTAATCTTTGAGCAAATCAAAACCGGGAAATTGGTAATCGGCCAAATCCAAACGCGGGTCATATGGTCCTTGTTGCGCAACCAAATGTTCGGCTTTTTTCACAATTTCTTCATCACCGGCAACGGCGATGTTCATTTGTGCGTCTTCAACAGCTTTTGTGGTTTTTTCGGTAGCACTTGTGTTTGATTGGCGAGTCTTTTCAACTACTGCTTCTTCTTCAACGGGCGGTTTTATAATCATATCATCGTCCACATTCATTATACCGACTTCCCGTGTCTGAATAGCAGGCTCGTCATTTGTTGTAGTGCCTTCGTTTGTTTGTGATTCGGTAGCTGTTTCAGAAGAAACTTTTTTATAAAATAAACGATGAAAGATACTGTAAATTCTTTCGGCGTCCAATCCGGCTTTGATGCTGATAATGGTCAGTATGATAAAAATCATAAGGACGATACTACCCAATTTTCCAAGCAATAAGATCGAAAAACGGGCGATTTGCTTACCGTATAAACCGGACCACAGATAATTGGACGGAAAAATTAGTGCTAACAAAAACGCACCGGCATACATATAAATAAATGTCCATAACCAGCGTTTGACGTGATGTATAAAAGTTCTTTTGGTTATCAACAACAAACCGGAAGTTGCCGTAGCGATAGGGATAAGTAAAGAAAATATACCAAAACCGTTGAAAACCAACATGTTGCCTATGTACGCTCCAAACTTGCCTATCAGATTGTGCGCCGGTTCGCCATTGGGTGATAAGGACAAATTGCTTTGATCAAATTTCCAGTTGAAAAAAAATGAAATAATGGCTATACCCAACAATAGACCGATAAAAATCAAACTTAATCCGGCTATAAGACGATTGCGTTCACTAAGCTCTACACCTAACTTTTTAGTCGTTTTTTTCTTTTTTGAGGTTGTTTTTTTAGCCATTGATATACATAATTTTACAAACTTCAAAAATCGGAAATTTTAACCGGAATAAAAAATTTTTTTTATTCCGGTTATTTACCGGATTTCAAAACATAGTAGCTTCGCAGCAAATTTTTGTCATTGAACTATTATTGAAAAATAATATATGACAGGTTTTATTTCACAAAACGGTTGCAAAATATTATTTGTGCAATTTCGGTAAAAAAGTGTATTTTTGAAAAAAAAATAAAATAATAAATTATGGATGGATTAAAAGAAAAAAACATTGTTGTAACCGGTGCTGCCAGAGGTATCGGGCGTGTTATTGCTTTAACTTTTGCCGAATACGGGGCAAATATTGCTTTTACGGACATAGGGATTAATGATAATTTTACTTCATTGGAAAAAGAGCTGAATGCTATGGGTATCAAAGCCAAAGGATATGTATCCGATGCGTCTGATTTTGCAGCAACTCAAAAAACAGCAGAAGATATTCTCAAAGATTTCGGTGGGGTTGATGTTTTGATCAATAATGCCGGTATTACGCGTGATAATTTGTTGATGCGTATGAGCGAACAAGAGTGGGATATTATTATGAATGTTAATTTGAAATCTGTTTTTAATTGGACCAAATCGGTGATTCGTCCAATGATGAAAGCACGCAAAGGCTCTATTATCAATATGAGTTCGGTTGTTGGTGTAGGTGGCAATGCCGGACAATCAAATTATGCCGCTTCCAAAGCCGGAATTATCGGATTTACTAAATCCATAGCCAAAGAATTGGGTAGTCGTAATATCCGTTGCAATGCTATAGCCCCGGGTTTTATTGAAACGGAAATGACCAAACAATTGCCTGAAAATGTTATAGAAGACTGGCTGACAAAAATTCCTTTAAAACGTACCGGTAAACC
>JALVKK010000017.1 GCA_027033875.1 Flavobacteriales bacterium | reverse complement strand
TGCTAATGCATCGGGAGGAAAGATTATTATTGGTAAAAATGACAAAGGCGATGTTGTTGGGGTTAAAAACTCAAAAAAACTTCTTGAAGATTTACCGAATAAAATCCAAAATCATCTCGGAATTTTATGTGATGTTTTTTTGCACAAAGAAAACAATAAATCATATATCGAAATAGATGTAAAACCTTATAAAGTTCCTATCTCATATAAAGGAAAATATTATTATCGAAGTGGTAGCACAAAACAGGAATTAAAGGGAAACACTTTAAATAACTTTTTACTTAAAAAAGCAGGAAAAACTTGGGACGATATTGTTGAACCGAAAGCCAAGATAGATGATATTGATTTACAAACGATTGAAACCTTTAAAAACAGTGCTTTCAAAAGTAATAGAATGCCTTATATAAAGGATGAAAACAATATTAAAGTGATACTTGATAATTTGTTGCTATTGGAAAATAACCGGCTAAAACGGGCAGCCGTATTGCTTTTCGGGAAAAATCCGGTTAGATTTTATATCAACGCATTTATAAAAATAGGTAGATTTGGTAAAACTTCTGATGACCTACTGTTTCAAGAAATAGTTGAAGGAAATATTTTTGAATTAGCAGATAAAACACTTGACATACTCGATAAAAAGTTTTTAATATCACAAATTTCTTATGAAGGTTTGCACCGTGTTGAAAAATGGGAATATCCGTATAATGCTATCCGTGAAACAATAATAAATGCAATCGTTCATCGGGATTATAAGGGGGCACCAATTCAAATCAGTGTTTACGATGATAAAATTGTTGTTTGGAATGAAGGAACTTTACCTGATAATCTAACTATTGAAGATTTGAAAGGACCACATTCTTCGCGTCCGCATAATCCTATTTTAGCAAGTGTTTTTTTCAAAGGCGGATTAATCGAGGCTTGGGGCAGAGGAACCGTAAAAATAATTAACGAATGTATTAGTGCCGGATTACCCGAGCCAACTATTGAAATCGCTTTTGGTGGTATTCAAGTTACATTATTTAAAAATTTCTTGGATAAAACCAAACTAATTGAGTTGGGACTTAATGAAAGACAAATTAAAGCAATAGAATTTTTAAAGAAAAATAAAAAAATTACGAATAAAGATTATCAAAAGCTTAATAATATTTCAAGAGAAACGGCAACAAATGATTTGAGAAAACTCGTTGAATTAAAAATAATTACACCTTCGGGGTCAAAAGGTGCTGGTGCTTATTATACTTTAAAATAATTGCGCAATAATTGCGTAACAATTACGCTATAAGAGACTACAGTATTGATTAATAGATAATTATAAGAAAAAAAAAGTAACCTATTATGAATTAAAAGGGTTCAAAAAGGGCTCATAGGGCTCATTAAGGGCTTAAAAAGGGATAATAACGAAACCCAGCACAACAGAACATTGTGTATAAGTAATAGCAGGGAAAGTGCATAAAATGAAACTAATATGAATATACTAAACGGAAGTGTAAAAATGAAAGTAAATACGGAAAATCCCGCCACTACTTATACACATAACCGATAAAAACAAAATCAACCGATAAAATTTACCAATGGATATAAAATTTAACCGTAACGAAGATTACAACAAGCTCAAATGGGCGGAAGTGCGTCAAAAATTAGATAAAATCGCCTTGGGTGGTGGCAAAAAACGTATTGAAAAAGAACATGCCAAAGGCAAAATGACCGCACGAGAACGTATAGCCTACCTGCTCGACGACGATAAAGAACAAATAGAAATAGGCGCCTTTGCCGGCTATGATATGTACGCCGAACACGGCGGTTGTCCCGCCGGTGGTGTTGTGGTTAAAATCGGGTATATCAATGGCCGGCAAGTCATTGTCGTTGCCAACGATGCCACGGTTAAAGCCGGAGCGTGGTTCCCTATTACCGGTAAAAAAAATCTGCGGGCGCAAGAAATTTCCATTGAAAACAATTTACCTATTATTTATTTGGTCGATTCGGCGGGCATTTACCTGCCTATGCAAAACGAAATTTTTGCCGATAAAGAGCATTTTGGACGGATCTTTCGCAACAATGCCGTGATGAGCAGTAAAGGTA
>JALVKK010000016.1 GCA_027033875.1 Flavobacteriales bacterium | reverse complement strand
ACGAGGTTGATTATAAACAAACAATACGAGAATTAATTGAGAAAAAGAGCCGGCTTTTAAAGGGCAATTCTTATCAAGCAAAACAAAAGATTGTGCGGTATTTGATACAGAAGGGGTATAAGTATGATGAGTTTGGGGAAGTTTTATGATAATGGTAATTTTAGTCTTTTCAGGAATTATTCATAATGACAAAAAAAAGAAATAAAAATTACATTGATTAAAAACTTGAAAATCAACAAATAAAAATCGTAAATAAAAAAGTTTTCAGGAAAATTGAGAAATTTTTAGTGTTAATTACATAATATTGTTTGTAATGCTAAAAAAAATTGTTATATTTGCTTTTGTAATTAATAAAATTTAATAACTATGAAAAAAATTTATCTAAGCTTAATGTTTCTTTTTGTTGCAAGCATGAGTTTTGCTTCAAACAGTGAATTATTTGACTTGAACTATGATCAAGTAAAACAAGAATTTGCTCAATTGGACCAATTGGCAGTTAAAGTTAAAGCAGAAAATTTAACTTACAATGACCTTTTGAAAACCGACGCTGCGTTGGTTAACAGTATGGCCTTGTCAAGTGTTCCTTCCGTTCCGCTACCTGACGGTGCACTAGGTATTCCTTCATTCTTGTGGGGTTGTGTATTGGGACCTATCGGTGTTGTACTTGCATACTTATTGTCAGACAATGACAAAGATGAAGCTAAAAAAGCACTTTGGGGTTGTTTGGCTTCTGTAGCATTCTGGGTAATACTTGACATTGTTATTATTGGTGGATCAGCAGCAGCTTCAACAGCATATTATTAATAGGTATAATAATGCATTTTATAAAGGTTTTGGAAAAATCCAAAACCTTTATTTTTTGGCATGATTTTTTCCGTATATTTACCCTTCTCTAAATTAAGATAAAATGAAAAGAAATAATTATTTTACTACGTTATTGTTTTTTGGTATTATAGCTTTATGGTTTACAACTCCAATGACGGCACAAGACCATTTTAGAATGAGTGCGGATTACACAATTAAAGGTAAATCGCCGGACGGCACCCAACACCTTACAACAGGTACAGCTTATTTCGATAAAAACATTAAAAAAATTGTTTTTGATGTCAAATTTCCGCAAAAAGAAACTTGGGTGCAAAAAGATACCGTAATATACAAAATAAAAAATGACAGTTTGATAAATAGATCAAAATCCATCAATATTGCGGATTTTACTATTTTTAGTATGACGCTTAGTGGAAAATTGTCAGATTACGGGTTAAAAGATTCAAAATTTATTTTGACCAATGTTGAAAAAGACGGCGATAAAATCATTAGTACTTGGGAACCACCGGTAACTTATAAAAAATTTATGGGTAAGGTTATGATTATGAAACAAAATGATAACATTGCCGGGGTTATTTTTTTTAACAAAGACGGCATTATTATCAGCCGGCAGTTTTTCAGAGGTTATAAAAATATAAAAGGAATGGATTTTCCAACGGAAGTTATTATTGAGAAAAATATTAATGGCGAAAAGTTTTATGAAATAACCAGTTACGAGAACATCAAAGTAGATGATTACGAAAATGAAGATAAATATGATTATAAGATACCGACACCTTAAGTTGTATATAGGGATTTTTTTCTTTTTTATATTTGGCATCTTACAGGCTCAGAATGAAGATTTGTATAACTTGGAAAACAGCAATAAATATGCCCGTTATTTATTGGCGAGTAGGCAATATAATCTGGCTGCGGAAGAGTTTGAAAGATTGGTTTTTCTGGACAAAAAGAATGATGCGTTTAAAAATTTATTGATTGTTGCTTATTATAAAACAGGTAATCGTGCAAAAGCTATAGAGCGAGTACTAGAATTATATAACGACAATCCGGTTAGTATGCCGGAAACAATTTTAGGGAAATATTTGGTGTTATTGCAAGAAAGTGATTCATTGCCTCAGATATTACGTTATTTGGATGAGGGTATTCATATAAAAAACACGGATAAATCTCTTTTTAGGTGGAGCAACTTGATGCTTAACAAGGAATATAAACAAGCAAAAAACTTTTTGGAAACACAACAAGGTTTGGTAAACAATAATGAAAT
>JALVKK010000015.1 GCA_027033875.1 Flavobacteriales bacterium | reverse complement strand
AATTTTATGATGTGAAGATTATTAGTCCGCTCCCTAATAAGAGTTGAATGTTGAAAGTAGAGACGAATTGCATTCGTCTCATAGTGGAAAGCGACAAAGCGATTAAGTGGAAAGTGCGGAAGGGTTAAAAGTAGAGACGCACGACCCGTGTGTATGGTAATTGAAAATTATAAATAAAAATCTGAAATCAAAAATCAGCGTTCCTTGTTCGATATTCTTTACATTCCTCATTTCCTCAAACTAGATGCTGGATTATAGTTAGAAATGAATAACAATCATCAAAGAACAAAAGTATTCTATGAATAAAAAAAATCGCAAATCTGAAATCGCAAATCTGAAATCTGAAATCAGTAAAAAAACCTCACTTCATCAACAATCATGGATAAGTTATTTTAAAAATGCCAAAGAGCGTTTGTTTGACGACAAACAGTATGATAATAATGACCGTTCAGTTTTTCAGATGGACTATGACCGTATTGTATTTTCGTCAGCATTCAGACGTTTGCAAAATAAGACACAAGTGTTACCTTTTCCTAAATCGGATTATGTACGTAACCGATTGACACACAGTTTGGAAACAGCCTCTGTTGGTCGTTCGTTGGGGAATATTGTAGGAGTAGAAATCATTAAAAAATACCCTGAATTGACAAATGAAGCCGGTATCCAATCTACTGATTTTGGTCACTTGGTGTCCGCTGCTTGCTTGGCACATGATATAGGCAATCCGCCCTTCGGACATAGTGGCGAAGCGGCTATCAGTCAATATTTTAAAAGTGAACAGGCACAAGATTTTATCAAAAATTTGACAGAAAAACAAAAATCCGATTTGCAAAATTTTGAAGGAAATGCATCAGGTTTTAGGATTATTGCCTATACCCCGGAACAGCAATCACAGATAAAAGGCGGTTTACGTCTGACACTGGCAACTTACGCCACTTTTACCAAATACCCGAAAGAATCTTTACCCAACCGTAAAACCGAAAAGCAGGCATCGCTTAAAAAATTCGGTTTGTATCAATCGGAAATTGAGACATTTGAAGAAATAGCCGGAAAACTCAATATGATACCGCAACATACAGACGAAGGCAAAGCATGGAAACGTTTTCCGTTGACTTTTTTGGTGGAAGCGTCAGATGATATTTGCTATCATATCATCGATTTTGAAGATGGTTTTCACATCGGTTTTATCCCGTTTGAAACCATTGAAAAAAGGTTTTTAAATTTGGCAGATACGGCTAATTTTGATAAGAATCGTTACGATAAAATTTTAGCGAAAAATGAAAAAATCAACTATTTGCGTAGTGTGGTAATCAATCGTTTGGTAAAGGAAGCTGCTCGTATTTTTACAGAAAACGAAGCACGTTTTATTGACGGAACTTTGGATAAGCCTTTGTTGGATTTAATGCCGGAAGAATTACAAACCAATCTCAAAGCTATTATCAAAGAAAGTGTTGATAAAATTTACCGGTCAGAGCCGGTGTTGAAAATAGAATTAGCCGGACTCAAAGTTATCCCCGACTTATTACACAAATTTGTGGCTGCAAATTTATTTCCTGAAAAGCACAAACAATTACACAGACTTTTACCAGCAACATATCAAAATGGTGCTACGGATTATGACAAAATTCTCAACGCCACGATGTTTATCAGCAATATGACCGACAGGCAAGCGGTTGAGTTGTATCGTCATATCAACGGGGTGGAACTGCCGGGGTACTAAGATTAGTTAAAAGTTACACTTCGACAGGCTCAGTGACCTGAGTTGAATGTTGAATGTAGAGACGAATTGCATTCGTCTCAGTAGCAAGTAACAAGTTAATTGAAAATTGAAAATTGAAAATGGAGAATGGAAAATTAAGATTTCTCACTTCGTTCGAAATGACAGGTGCTACGCTCGAAATGACAAGCAATATACATTTTATTATTTCTAATTATCTGAAAATCTGACATCTGAAATCTGAAATCTGAAATCTGAAATCACAAATCTGAAATCAATAAGCTCCTCAATTCCTCAAATCATAAGCAGGATTATAGTTTGAAGCAATAAACATTTATCAAAGCATAAAATATTCTATAAAGCACAAAAAATCATCATTT
>JALVKK010000014.1 GCA_027033875.1 Flavobacteriales bacterium | reverse complement strand
ATAGTTCTTCAATGGACAAATCTTGTTCCATCATCACCGGTTCGAGCCGGATATCTTTACCGATGAAATGCTTAAATTCGTTGGGTGATATTTCCCCAAGTCCTTTAAATCGGGTGATTTCGGGTTTGCCGCGTTTACTCAATTTGGCAATAGCCGCTTGCTTTTCTTCTTCGCTGTAACAGTAAATGGTTTCCTGCTTGTTGCGTACACGGAACAACGGTGTTTCCAAAATATACAAGTGACCTTCTTTAATCAATTCAGGGAAAAATTTGAGGAAAAACGTCAACAATAACAACCGGATATGCATCCCATCGACATCGGCATCGGTAGCAATTATGATATTGTTGTAACGCAGATTTTCCAATCCGTCTTCGATATTGAGTGCCGCTTGCAACAGGTTAAATTCTTCGTTTTCATAGACCACTTTTTTGGTCAGTCCGTAAGAATTGACCGGTTTACCCCGCAAACTGAATACGGCTTGTGTATTGACATTACGTGATTTGGTAATAGACCCGCTCGCCGAATCACCTTCCGTAATAAACAAAGTACTTTCGAGACGGTTTTCTTTTTTCAAGTCGTTGTAATGTATTCGGCAGTCGCGTAATTTTTTGTTGTGCAGACTGACTTTTTTGGCGCGTTCGCGAGCCAATTTTCTAATACCGGATAGTTCTTTTCGTTCGCGTTCCGCTTGAATGATTTTTTGTAAAATAGCTTCGGCGGTGTCCGGTTGTTTGTGCAGATAATTATCTAATTGTCGCTTTACAAAATCATTGACGTATGTGCGAACAGTCGGCAATCCGTCCCCCATATCCGTAGAGCCGAGTTTGGTTTTGGTTTGCGATTCAAAAACAGGTTCAATGACTTTGATACTGATAGCTGCCACGATAGACTTGCGGATATCCGAAGCGTCATAATTTTTACCAAAGAAATCGCGAATGGTTTTAACTACCGCTTCTCTGAATGCCGCCTGATGCGTGCCGCCTTGTGTGGTATGTTGTCCGTTGACAAACGAATAATACACTTCGCTGTATTGCGTTTTGCTGTGTGTCATGGCTACTTCAATATCTTCGCCTTTGAGGTGTATTATCGGGTAGCGACGGTCGGCTTCGGCAATGTTTTCGCTTAATAAATCTTTAAGTCCGTTGTCACTGTAATATTTTTCGCCGTTAAAACGAATGGTTAAGCCGGTGTTGAGATAAATGTAATTTTTAAACATCCGCACGAGATATTCGTTGCGAAATTTATATTTTGGAAATATTTGATCATCGGGGATGAATTCAACATAAGTCCCGTTTTTTTGTGTGGTGGCTTCCAAACCGGATTCTTCAATCAGTTCACCGCGGCTAAAAACAGCCCATTTGGTTTGTCCGTCGCGAAAAGCTTGCACTTTAAAATGTGATGACAACGCATTAACCGCTTTGGTTCCGACGCCGTTTAAGCCTACGGTTTTCTTAAAAGCGCGCGTGTCATATTTACCGCCGGTATTCATTTTTGACACGACATCGACGAGTTTTCCAAGAGGAATCCCTCTTCCGTAATCTCTCACAGACACCTGATTTTCATTGAGTTGAATGGTTATGGATTTACCGGCACCCATGACAAATTCGTCAATGGAATTATCCAAAACTTCTTTGACCAAAATATAAATACCGTCATCGGGCGAAGAACCGTCGCCCAACTTCCCGATATACATACCGGGACGCATCCGGATATGCTGCTTCCAGTCTAAGGATTGAATGTGTTCTTCGGTATATGCCGTTTGTTTTTTTGCCATAAAAAAGTCCAAAATTTATCAGCTTGCAAGATAATAAAGAATGGAATGTCTTTGACATGAAAACGTAGGAATTTATTAACAATCCTTCGTTAGTATCAAGTAGCTAGTATCAAGTATCAAGTAGAGACGTTGCGTGCAACGTCTGGTTTGTACCGCAAGTCTGATAAATCGATAATCTGAATTGAAAATTAAAATCTCACTAAAAACCACCAAAAACTAAAAAAATAGTCGAATAACTACAAAAATAGTTGCATAACTAAAATAATAGTTGTATGTTTGCAGTGAAAAAACAATTGAAGGTTATTATTTCTGATAATTAAGATAAGAATAGAAG
>JALVKK010000013.1 GCA_027033875.1 Flavobacteriales bacterium | reverse complement strand
TTATGTTGTTTTTTGATATAATAAACTGTCCTTATATTGATGACAATTCAAAAGTTAATCTGATAAATAAGACTAATTTTGCAAATGGGAGTGATGAAAAAAAAGAAATTGAAAAAATAACACAAAATGAAACGTGGTTTATGAATTGGAGTAGTGACATAAATTTAGAAAGAGTCTTGAAAAGAAAAGAATGGCTTTCACCATATTAAAATTGGAAGGTGGTTAGTATAGACGAAAAATTTTCTTTGCTAGTTGAAGAAAATTACAACACTGTTACTTAATTGTAGCAGAATTCAGTTTTGAATATCACACACGATGTCTAGAAAACCATCTTCCTTATTAAAAAAACGATGCCCAACACAGTGTATAAGTAATGGCGGGCAAAGTGCTAAAAATGAACAATATGCGTAAAATCAACAATAGTGCAATAATGAACAAAAGTGCGGAAAATCCCGCCACTACTCATACACATAACCGTTGGCGGTAATAGGAAAAGAGAACCAAATAAAATGAGCAATAAAAAATTAAATAAAAATTTTAAACATATCTCCCCACTTCCAATAATGAAGTATAGCGGTTTTTTTCCAAAATTAGGTGGAACTGAGATTGCCAAAAAACATCGTTATACAATTATAAAAGACATATCCGTAACTGGAGATGCCCCAAAAGATATAATAAGATATTATGAATATGGTAAAGCATTAAAAAAGAATAATAAAAAATGGCCAATTTATATTGCAAAGCTTGGACATAAATATTACCCAATGGAGTCAATTACAGAACAATTAATTACTGATATTGGCATTACGTATAATTTTAATATGGCATCATCTAAAATCTCTTTTATTGGTGGGCAAATAAGATTCTTATCATTGTATTTTTTAAATAATAAAACACAAGAGTTACTTCACGGAGCTGATTTATACGCTGGATTTTTAAACAATGACAAACGTTTTGTTGATGATGTCGAAGAAAAGAAAATGACACAGGATTTTTTTACAATTAAATTTACAAAAGAAGTAATCGAATCTTTTTTTAAAGATAAAGAAAAGCAAAATATTTTTAATGACTTTATGAGAATGTTGTTTTTTGATGGGCTTATCGGCAACAATGATCGACATATGTATAATTGGGGCATCGTAAGAGATATCTTTGGTAGAGAAACTGCATACTTTTCTAAAATTTATGATACGGCAAGAGGACTTTTATGGAATCAAACTGAAGATCAACTCAATAAAATAATAAAAAATGGTAAGGTAGAAAATTTTGTGAAAAAGTATTGTGAAAATAGCAAGCCTAAAATTGGAGTTGAAAATAAGCCAATTGTTAATCATTTTGAATTAATTGATTATTATAAGGATCATTACAAGAATGATGGCGAAATTATTTCTATTTTTGAAAAAAATAAAATTGACACTATAATTTATATGATAAATCAAAAATATAATAAACTCTTAAGCGACAATAGACGTGTACTAATAATAGAAATATTAAAATTCCGTTTTAACAAAATAAAGGAGATATTGAATTATGAAAAATAAAATAAAAATAATATTTGCAAAATTAACTCCTTGGTCACTTGGTGAGGAATTTTCATCTGTTGAACTAAAGAGTAAAAAAAATGCTCGATTTATTTTAACATATAAAAACAAAAAAATAGGTATATTAGAGCATAGAAACGACAAATGGTATTTTGAGTACGATAAGCAATTTAAAAAAGAACAATTTATTGCCCCAATTGTTGATTTTCCTATCACCGATAAAAAATATGAATTTGATGAATTACCACCATTTTTTGCTGCACGCATTCCCAATCTAAATCAGCCCTTTCATCTTAAAAAATTATCAAAGTATAAAGGTGATAAAAACGATTTGGTTTCATTATTAGAAATATTTGGGGGAAAATCAATAAATAACCCATATGAGTTGATTTTACAGTAACTACTACCGCCAACAATGTATAAGCGTAATGCGGGACGAGACGCTTAATATGAACAACCTATCTGTATTAATAATTCGGTGTAAATCGAAAACATAATGCTTCAAAAACCCGCACTACGCTTATACTTAACCGTTGGCATTCATTAAAAGAAACGAAATAGCTAATAATGAAA
>JALVKK010000012.1 GCA_027033875.1 Flavobacteriales bacterium | reverse complement strand
TCCTGCAACATATCTTGATACTTTGACATCAAACTTTCAAAGGTTTTCATTTTGTCATCGACAAATTGATCATCGTTGTTGCCTGTAGCTATTTTTAATATCTCTCTGTACAATAAAAAGTTACGTTCAATATCGTCAAAGTTGCTGTATTTTTCACTCAAAGACATATCGGCATAATAGTCGAGATATTCTTTAAATCGTTTGGTTAAGGTATTAGCCAAACGACGGGCTTTGTCGCGTTTGTTCAATTTGTAATACAAATCCAGATAATCTAATAATGACGAATAATAACCAAAAGATTCCACCGGCATTTTATCGATAGACAAATCCAATATTTCTTCAGCTTTTTGTTTTTTACCTTCTACGTACAACGAATCTGCCAAACGGTATAAAACATTGCGATAAGTAAGCGAATTGCGACGGGTTTCCGGGTCCAAATAAATACCTTTATTCATATTGCCCCAATCCCATTTTTTGACATTGGCATACATGGTATCCGTATCAATCCGGCCAAAATCTATTCCTTCGTAAGGCGTGTATATCGGAACCAATTTGTAGGTCAATCCGTCGAGTTGCAGATAATTTTTGGCATACAAATAATCTGCATCACCGAAACTGCCGCCGGTGAAATATATAGGACGTTTCCAATCGTTGTTTGCCAGCTGGTCCAACATAGCCAAATTGGCTTTATACAGACCTTCTTCACCTACATCTAAAATAATTTCGTCTAATATTTTTGTAGAATCTTTGGGCGATACGATACCGTATTTCAAAACATTTTCCTTGTTAACCGGTACACGGATATAGCGCGACGGATACAAGTAAATAGTTTGCCCGTTTTCTTCGTTAACCGTGCTGAATTTATCGTTTAATGTCAATTTGATAAAATCTTTGATGTCCAACGTATCTTTGATAAAATTCGGATACAAAGCATCGCGCGTCCCATACACATATTTTTTATGTGGTATTTTGATATTTATCGGTGCGGCGTCATAAACCTTGCGTTTGGCTTGATCAATATACCAATCGGTATTTAACAAACTGGTATTGATAATACGCATATCGGTACGGATACCTTCTACGTCGCGGGCATACCACAAGGGGAATGTATCATTGTCGCCGATAGTATAAAGTATGGCATTTTTCTGACACGAATTGAGGTATGATTTGGCATTATTAAGTGCCGAATATTTTTGAGAACGGTCGTGGTCGTCCCGGTTTTGATTAGCCATCAATACCGGTGCTGCCAATAAACTCAGTAGTACGGTAGTAATAGCTACCGGTTTGGGTGCCACATATTTTTTCAGATAGTCGTACAAAGCAAATACCCCGATACCAAGCCAAAGGGCAAAGAAATAAAACGAGCCTACTACGGCATAATCCCGTTCGCGCGGTTCAAAAGGACGGACGTTGGTATAAAACACAACAGCCAAACCTGTCATCAAAAAAGCGATCAAAATGACATAAAAGCTTTTCCAATCTTTAGCGGAATGATATAAAATGCCTAAGAAAGCCAATAAAAACGGTAGAAAATAATAAGTGTTTCGGGCTTTATTATTTTTATAATCCGACGGCAAATTGTCTTGCGGTCCTAAGTGCATGTCGTCTATAAATTTGATACCGCTCAGCCAGTTACCGTGATTGTCCAGTCTGCCTTGTTCGTCATCTTGTCGTCCTACAAAATTCCACATCAAATAGCGCCAATACATATAACCGAATTGGTAACTGAACATAAACGACATATTCTCAATAAAAGTCGGTCTGCGGGTACTTTTTTTCGGAATACCGGCAATCTTCTTGTAATTGTCGGCGCCGGCGGCATCCCACATACGTGGCAATATACCCCAATGTTTGTGTGTAAAATTTTGTTTGGCTTTCTTGTAGTTGTTGACTATCACGTATTTACCGGTTTTTTTGTCTTGTTCATATTTGGGTTTATCATCTACATAAGGTTCCGTTTCGTCCAGACCGTGATAATAAGCAGAATAAAAAGGTCCGTAAAACAAATGTGTTTCACCGTATTGTTCACGGTTGTAATATGCCAATAATTCGCGGGCGTTGGTAGGGGCGTTTTCGTTGATAACCGTATTGGCATTGGCACGAATGGGCAACAT
>JALVKK010000011.1 GCA_027033875.1 Flavobacteriales bacterium | reverse complement strand
CTTCTAAACAATTCAGTTTAATTTTCTTTTTTGAATATTCCAAAAGTGCTCCCAAAAGCGCTCTTACTCTTGGTGGGTACGACAAAGCAATATTCAATAGCTCTTGTGTCTGTTTTTTATTGAATTTTTTCACAATATACCGAAAAATTTGCCAATCCGTACAAAGCTGCCGAATTGGGTTATATCGACGAAGTGATCTATCCTAAAAATACCCGAAAAAAATTAATTGAAATATTGCAAATGACACAAAATAAGAAGATTAAGAATCCCTATAAAAAGCATGGGAATATAACTTTGTGATTTTAGCATAAAAAAGCCGGCTAATTTTTGCCGGCTTTTTTTTATTTGAATAAATTTCAGTATTACAATTTTTCAAATCTAGCTTGGAAGAATCGTAAATATTTAGGTTCGTAAACCATTTTAAGTCCGCGGGCATTTTTAGCATTATTAAATACATCAATAACAGACTCTGCAACCACATCCATGTGTGCTTGTGTATAAACACGACGCGGAATGGTCAAACGGACTAATTCCAATTTAGGATAATTGTGTTCTCCGGTTTCTTTGTTTCGTCCGGCAGATACAACACCACGCTCCATAGCACGCACACCTGAATCAATATACAATTCGGCAGCTAAAGTTTGTGCAGGAAATTCATCTTGGGTCAAATGCGGATAAAAGGCTTTGGCATCTAAGAAAACACCATGTGTTCCAACGGGTTTTACGATAGGGATACCTTCTTTTAACAACAAGTTACCCAAATATTGCACCTGTCCTACTCTGGCTTTTTGGTGTTCGTCCATAACGGACTCTTTGATACCGATAGCCATAGCTTCCATATCACGTCCGGCCAAACCTCCGTAAGTATGCAAACCTTCGTAAACCACAACCATATTACGCGCTTCTTCAAATACACGCGGATCATTGGTGGCTAAAAATCCACCGATATTGACCAACGCATCTTTTTTGGCACTCATGGTTGCATGGTCGGTCAGGCTGTTGATTTCCTTAACAATTTCGGCAACGGTTTTGTCTTGATAGCCTTCTTCGTGTTGTTGAATCATATAAGCATTTTCGGCTACACGGGTCATATCATGTACAATCTCAATACCGTATTTTTGAGTCAATTCTCTTACAGCTTTTAAGTTTTTAAGCGAAATAGGTTGTCCGCCTGCCATATTTACGGTAGTAGCCATTGCTACATAAGGAATTTTGTCGGCACCAACTTTGTCAATCAAAGCTTGTAACTTGTTCAAATCAATATCGCCTTTAAACGGATATTCGCTGTTCGGGTCGTGTGCTTCATCGATAATGACATCTACAAACTTGGCACCAGCCATTTCCTGATGCAATTTGGTCGTCGTAAAATACATATTGCCGGGAACATAATCGCCTTGTTTGATTAAAATTTTGGAAATCATGTGTTCCGCCGCACGACCTTGATGCGTAGGTACTAAATGTTTATAACCGTAATAATTTTGTACGGTTTCTTCCAAATGATAAAAATTACGACTACCGGCATAAGCTTCGTCACCAAGCATTAAACCTGCCCACTGACGATCACTCATAGCCGATGTGCCACTATCTGTCAATAAATCAATATATACATCTTCCGAACGTAAAAGAAACGTATTGTAACCCGCTTCTGCCATGGCGTTTTCTCTTTCTTTTTTAGAAAGCATTCGCAAGGGTTCTACCATTTTAATTTTATAAGGCTCTGCCCATGATTTTCTTTTCATATATTTCTGTTTTTTTTGGTTATTTGGTTATTTGATTATTCGCCTGCCCTCCCGACGGACGTCGGGATCGGGGGGTATTTGCGTGTCCCGATTCTCTTCGGGGGTTATTTGATTGTCGGGTATCGCACTTCGCACTTTATCGCTTTGTCGCTTTTCACTATGAGACGAATTGCAATTCGTCTCTACAAACTTTCAACTTTCAACTTTCAACTCAGGTTACTGAGCCTGTCGAAGTACAACTTTCAACTAAATAAAAGGCAATTTCACTACTTCTGCCGGAACTTGTTTTTTACGTATTTGTATCAAAATTTTACTACCGGCTTTTGCTTTTTCCGTTGGCACATATCCCATACCGATTGCCTCTTTCAAGGTCGGTGACATGG
>JALVKK010000010.1:1339-6389 GCA_027033875.1 Flavobacteriales bacterium | reverse complement strand
GCAAATTTTCCGTAAAATCGGCTGTCTTGTTCATTTTGCGATGAATGTTGTGACGGGTCATCAGCAACGATGACGACCAATCCGCCGTTAATCCCTGAAATGGCCATATTGATAAAAGCATCGGCAGCGACGTTTAGACCAACATGCTTCATCGTAACAATGGTCCGTTTTCCGGCATAAGACATACCGAGTGCTTCTTCCATTGCCACTTTTTCGTTAGTGGACCAATGGGCTTTAACTTTTCCGGCTTTAACTTCCGGTCGGGATTCTATATATTCAATAATTTCAGTAGAAGGCGTGCCGGGATAGCCATACGCACCTGACAAACCGGCATCGATAGCACCTTGTGCAATCGCTTCGTTTCCTAAGAGAATTTTTTGCATAAATGTCTATTTTAACGTCGCATAAAGATATAAAAAAATCTGCTTATTTTTATGATTTTTTATGTTTTTTTAGCGGATTAAATTTATTGGGTACAGCCACAATTTATACGCCTTTATCACAAAGAAATAATTTAAAAAAAAAACACCATTGAGCCCCGTAGGGGCGACATGTTTGTAGATGAAACAATGAGAAAATATATGACGTTAAAAACATAAACCCCGAAGGGGTGACATTATTTTTGATTTCAGATTTGCGATTTCAGATTTGCGATTTCAGATTTGGTTGAACTCCGTAGGGGTGACCTAAATTAATATATTGTAATCATCACAGGTCGCTCCTACGGAGCTAATTTTGGAATTGGTTGCTGTATTTCTACCCCTATGGGGTAATATTTTGAAAGGCAAATTCTGATGTGAAATTAACGACATACTGATAATATTGAGCGCCGTAGGTGCGCCCTGTTTGTAGAATAAATTATATATTTGCGCTACAAAAATTACAATTACAAATCAACAGATGAGCCAAAACGATACCTCCAAAAAGATAGACGAAAAATTGCAAGGTAGTACAACGAAATATTTTCAAGCAACGGAAAATAACAAAAAAGTTTATATTGAAAGTTACGGTTGTCAGATGAATATGAACGATTCGGAAATTGTAGCTTCGATTCTTTTAAAACAAGGTTTTAATACTACGGAAAATTTAGACGAAGCGGATTTGGTATTAATCAATACTTGTTCGATACGTGAAAAAGCCGAAACGACGATTCGCAATCGTTTAAAACATTTCAATAAACTTAAACAGTATAATCCTAATACCAAAATAGGTTTGCTGGGTTGTATGGCCGAACGTCTCAAAGAAAAAATCTTAGATGAGGAAAAATTGGTTGATTTGGTTGTTGGTCCGGATGCATATCGGGATTTGCCAAATTTGATTGATGAATTGGCAGATGGTCGCAAGGCGGTTAATGTATTGTTGAGCAAAGAAGAAACTTATGCAGACATTGAGCCGGTACGATTAAACAGCAACGGGGTGTCGGCTTTTGTATCGATTACGCGCGGTTGTGACAATATGTGTACGTTTTGTGTGGTGCCGTTTACCCGCGGGCGTGAACGAAGTCGTGATCCGAAAAGTATTTTGCACGAGATACAAGTCTTGCAAGACAAAGGTTTTAAAGAAGTAACTTTGCTGGGACAAAATGTCGATAGTTACTTGTGGTACGGTGGCGGTTTGAAAAAAGATTTTGTCAATCAGCCTGACGAAGTCAAACAAAAAGCCATAGATTTTGCCGGACTTTTGGATTTGACAGCTACACGTTTTTCAGACATTCGCATTCGTTTCTCTACTTCAAATCCTCAAGATTTCAGTTTGGAAGTGATTAAAACCATGGCAAAACACTCCAATATTGCCAAACACATACATTTGCCGGTACAATCAGGAAGTGATAGAATCTTAAAATTGATGAATCGTAAGCATACGGTTGCTCAATACAAAGAAACTGTCGATGCCATCAGAAAATATATTCCCGATGTAGCTATTTCGCAGGACTTAATTGCCGGATTTAGTACCGAAACAGAAGTCGATCACCAAGCTACTTTGGATTTGATGGATTATATCAAGTACGATTTCGGTTTTATGTTTGCTTATTCGGTACGTCCGGGAACTTGGGGTGCCAGAAAATTAACCGACGATATACCGCATCACGTCAAATTAAGACGTTTGCGCGAAATTATAGACAAGCAACAAACTCATAGTTTATATCGTATGCAACAATTTGTGGGTAAGGAAGTTGAAGTTTTGATTGAAGGCAATTCCAAAAAATCCGACAAGCATTGGATGGGACGTAATTCGCAAAACGCCGTAGTGATTTTTGAAAAAACAGCCAAAGAGCAACCGGGTGATTTGGTAAAGGTAAAAGTTAATGATTGTACTTCGGCAACTTTGTTCGGAAACAGAATTTAAATGCCATTCGTTTGTAAATAATAACCTTTTATTAACTATTTTCTACTGTTTGTATATTGTTGTTATAAGATTTGCAAAGATGATTTACTTTTGTAATATAATAAAAAAATAGTATATCTATGAAATCATTTTTTATTAAATCGGCAGGTATTTTTGTAATGAGTTTATTATTACTCAATTGTTCCAAAAATAAAAAAGAAAATGAACAAACAGCCGAACTCAGCTATGAAGAATTGTTAGTATCGCATCCTTGGAACGGGATAGAAGTTACACGTTATGTTAACGGCAATGCCACAACAACGAATTCGATTAGCGGTTACAAATATGTATTTACAACCGATAGTAAGTATAAAAAATATAACAACAACACTTTGATTCAGGATGGTACGTGGGAAATAGTTTCTGCCAGTTCCATTACATTTGTACGTACCCGATATTTTGATGCCAACTTAAATCATAATATTCTCGATGATTTACAAATAATTCAACTCACTTCCGATATTTTTGAGTATTCCGTTCCATATATAGACAACTCCGGTGATATAAAACGGGATCAATATAAATACGGCAAATAAAAAATCAGCCGTTTCGGATGGCGTATTTTTTTCAATTACGCAAGCATTTTTATGAAATTTTGACGGATATAATACCGCCAAGGCATATCTGCCCATTCTTTGGCATAGGTTATACCAATACGTTTGTCGGTTATAATTTGTTTTTTCGGAATACTGATACCTTCATCTGCAACCCATATACCCGTATCCGGATGTAAAGCCAAATGATTTAAAGTTTTATCTATTTGCAGATGTTTGGTCAGTTTGCCGGGGCCATTTGTTTTTACTGATAATTTTATTGTTTTTTGTTCATTTTCAACAATTTGCAAACTTGAAACGCCGCGTATTAAAACTGCGGCAGGAAAATCTTTGGGCATGGTTACAAAATTGAGCATATAATACATACCGTAAATCAGGTAGATATAAATTTGTCCGGGAGCGTCATACATCACACTTGTCCGGAGGGTTTTACCTTTACTGCAATGACAACCTAAATCCGTTTCACCGTGATAGGCTTCGGTTTCGGTGATGATGGCTTTGTATAAAATTTGTCCGTATTGACGATATAAGATTTTTCCCAACAAATCTTTGGCAACTATTCGGGTATCACGGTTAAAAAAATCTTGTTCTATGATTTTTGAGATCATTTTAATTTGATTTGGCAGGTTACTGAGTGTTCCGCTTTCACCAGAAAGGTAGAGAAACCTCAACTAGATACTTATTATAGAATTTTACAAAAAAATTACACTCAAAATCCCAATCAACATCCAAAGTTTGTATAATTTGGTAGCCTTTTCATATTGTTTTCGATATAGGATATAAATACTGATTATTGTTAGCAAACTACTGATTAACAATAGTATATCAAAAATATTACCGGCAAAATAGTTTTTGAAATAAAATAATACAAAGGCAGTGATTATAGTCAATAATATCAAAACATAACGACTGATATTCTCATTAAGCACGGGCAGAGTATTATAACCGGCTTCCTTATCAAATTCTTTATCTTCCAAATCTTTGGCAAGTTCTCTGATAAGTGTTAACCAAAATGCCATGGCAAGCAACAATTTTAAAATTTGAGTATTTATTTGAATATTTTTTGCAAAAGCCACCGGTACATAAATGGCAAAAGCAGTTAAAAAAGCAACTGACAGATTGCCGGTTAATATGGTTTTTTTGAGAAAATAGTTATACAAACTCAACAAAACCGGAATACTGATAACGGCATATAACAAACCGGGTTTAAAACTCATGTAAAATCCGGTAAAGCCGAAAAGAAAAGCTAAGACCAAAAAAATTATCATGATGATTATATATGCGGTTTGATTAAAATCCGTAAAATTCTTTTTTTTTCGGTCAATATTATAGTCGGCAAGATTGTTTTGAATGTTACCGAAAATACCGAAAAAAGTCATGGAAAGTACTAGAAATAGCCAAGCATCGGTAGGCGAAAAGTTTTTTTTGGCTACAACAAAGTAAAGCAGGAACTCCAATATCAAGTAAATGAACACGTTCTTCCAGCGGATAATTTTGAAAAAATTAATTAGCTGCCGTATCATTTTCTTCAAAATTAAAAGTCCAATTCTCTTGTACGCGCAAAACCTGTTCAATGACGTCCCTAACGCAAGTTTTGCCCCCTTTTTTATGCGAAATATAATCAACGGTATGCAGGACTTCTTGAACGGCGTCGCGGGGTGCAGCAGATAAGCCTGCTTTTTTGAGCAAAGGTATATCGGGAATATCGTCGCCCATGTACAGCACTTCTACCGGCGACAGATTGTATTTTTTTAACAAATTTTCAAAAACCGGCAATTTATCATCAATACCTATATATATATCTTTGACACCCAGATATTTCAATCTTGTGATGACATTGGCGTCGCGAGCCCCGGAAATAATAGCAACTTTGTAGCCTTTTTTCAAAGCAACTTTTACGGCAAAACCATCTTTGGTATGCATGGCACGCATTAAATCACCTGTTTCTGTAATATACACACTGCCGTCAGTCAAAACACCGTCTATATCAAAAACAAAAGTTGTGATATGATTGAGTTTTTTCTTGTACGAATTATCTAAATTGTTCTTCATAATCAGCTTTTCTAAGAGTTGGCAATTTACTAAATAGTGTTGAAAGTTGAAAGTTTTTT
>JALVKK010000010.1:0-1239 GCA_027033875.1 Flavobacteriales bacterium | reverse complement strand
ACACCGGTCATTTCGATACAATCCCGATTCATCGGGATCACTCAATGACCTTTCTATAGGAGCAGAAATAAAGGTGGTTTAGTGTCCCGACTCAAAGGTGACTGAGTGCTGTGAGCGTAGCGAACAGTGTACCGAAGTCACCGAAGCCCCGACATCAAATAACCAAATAACCATATCATCACATCATCACATCATCAATAATAACAAAAATCATTTGATATTATCAAAAAATCTGTTTAATTTACCGTTTTGAAATTATTTATATATGATAGCACAGATATTGTTTACCCTTATATTAATAGCAGGTGTCGGTTACTTTGTCCGCAACATTAAAAAAGCTGTCAGAAATATCAAACTCGGCAAAGCTTCTTTACGGAACGATCATAAAGATATACGTCGTAAAAATATGATACTCAAAGCTTTCGGACAACAAAAAATGTTTAAGCGTCCGATACCGGCATTGATGCATTTGATTGTTTATTCTGGCTTTATCATTATCAATATTGAAGTACTTGAAATCATTATCGACGGGTTATTCGGCACGCATCGAGTTTTTGCACCGTTGGGGGCTTTTTACAATTTTTTGATTGGCGCTTTTGAATTGTTGGCGATTTTGGTAATTGTAGCAGTTGTCATTTTTTGGATTAGAAGAAATGTGTTGAAATTATTACGTTTTAACCAACCTGAAATGAAAGGCTGGCCTAAGAACGATGCCAATTTGATTCTGTATTTTGAAATGGTGTTGATGTCCGCTTTTTTGATAATGAATGCGGCTGACCATAAATTGCAACTGATCCCGTACGGTCATTATCATTTTGAGCAAGGTATTGCCGGTGCTTTTCCGGTTAGTCAATATTTGCATAATTTATTACCCGATACTGCACATAGTTTGATCATGATAGAACGCGGTGCTTGGTGGTTTCATATCATCGGTATTTTGGTGTTTTTAAACTATTTATATTTTTCTAAACACTTGCATATTTTGTTTGCTTTTCCTAACACTTATTTTGCCAAATTGCCACCTTACGGTAAGATTGAAAATCTGGAATCCGTCAAAAATGAAGTAGCTTTGATGATGGACCCCGATGCTGACCCTTACGCTGCACCTGCTGATGATATGCCGGAACCGGAACGTTTCGGCGCAAAAGATGTTTTTGATTTGCAATGGGTCTATTTACTCAATGCTTATACTTGTACCGAGTGTGGTCGCTGCACCGATGTATGTCCGGCAAATCAAAC
>JALVKK010000009.1 GCA_027033875.1 Flavobacteriales bacterium | reverse complement strand
ATTGAGGACAAGGATGGGGATTTCAAAATATCAGACGAGTGACTTTAGACGCCTTTAGGCGTTAACAAATCTACCAGCTTGTAGCTGGTAGTAGTTTAATTAAATATTAAAAAAGAATATTATGAAAATAGCAAAATTTCTAATAAGTTTTATAGTTATTTTTTCTATCCAATGCCATAAACCGGATGACAATGAAACCGGAAATGAATCAGTCATTAAACCGAAAGATTGGCCAAAAACTTTCTTTATTTCCGCTACCAAAGCATATAAAATAGCACAAAACGACAGTATAGATTTAAAATCATACAGTTACGGACATAAAATATACAAAGAGTTTTACCAGTGGGAAGTTGATACTTGGAACGAAGTAACACAACGTTCCAATACCGAAGATGATTTTATAGTAGTGATAACTTACGGTACTTGGGGCGATTATATGGGAAATAGACACGATGTCGTCAATCAAATGCAAGACCCTCAAAAAATAAAAGATTATTTTGAACATTTCAGATCAACCATGAAAAAAATGAGTGATGCCAAAGGAACAGCTGTCGTATCACTCGAACCGGATCCTTTTGCCTTTTTTATGAGTTTTATTCGCAATAATTACAACAATGATCCTCATAATCTTCCGGCTCTTGTCAACGAATCCGGCTTTGATGATCTGCCCGAAAATGTATCAAATGATTTTGCCGGTTTTTGGCAAGTAATAGATCATTTACGCAAAAAATACGCCCCTAATGTAATGTTAGCACCGGTTATCAAAACTTGGGGTATAGGTATTAATCCGGCGAATGTACCACCGGGTGGCTGGGAACAATCTTCCGATATAGATGTTTATGTCAATTATTATAACAACTACGGTGTCGATTGGGACGCTTTGGCATTTAACTACAACCCCGGACATGTACACGACGATCAAGTCTTTAAAGATATAGCAACTTTTTATGTGGCAATAGCCAAAAGAATGCACAATAATTATACAAACCGACCGGTATATCCGTATATTTGGAAAACCAAAATTACGGGAGAACATTACGACGGTACACCCGTATCACAATGGAATTATGACGATTTATCTTTTCAAATGAGAAATATTGAATATCTGGCAAGCATCGGATATAGAGGTATGAATCTGGGATATGGCAACGAATTTGCACATAACGGTTATTTTTCGCCGATTATATCCGGATGGCTTAAAGAATATTTCTACGGAATCCCTCAAAATGTTACACCGCACGCAACTATCGGAAGGGTTGATGTAACGGAATATTAATATTTTTTACACTTTATTTTGATTAAATAATCTTATAATTTTAATCAACATCTCGTTATATATTTTGTTAATAACTTTAATAAAACAATGTCATTCAAGGTTTTATTAATGTTAATAAATTTATTATAGATTTTTATTAAATTTTTTGGTTATTTAAAATAGCTTCTATATTGTAATTTTTTATTTATTATACAACTTTTTTTTTATTTATTTATTAACACATCATCTACATTTAATTAAAAAATATATAAAGATATATTTCCTTTGTAATGAGTATTATATATCAATAATTTGAGTTTATACACAAAACGAACATTTAATAATTATATATATGTTTCTTTAAAATAAAAAAAAATAAAAAATTATATTATTAATATTGTTAAAAAATATTTTCTTCAATAAAATTGTTTTTTTTATAAGTCGTTTATAAAATCTTATATTTGCATAAATTATATACACAATAAAAAAAATGGCTAATAATAATCCTTTATTGATAAAAATTTTACAAATACTGGGAAACTATCCTAATAAATCTTTTAATTACAAACAAATTGCTGCCAAACTCGGTTTTGATAATGCAAAAACCAGAGAGCAAATCCTTAAAGACTTACAAAAACTAGAAAAAGAGAAAAAAATAAAACAAACTTCGCGAGGTAAATATCAAATTTCAAAAAAGAAAATTTATACCGGTGTGATAGATATAATCAACAGCGGTAACGGATTTGCAATAGTAGATGATTTGGAAAATGATATTTTTATACCAAATAATAGATTAAACAAAGCTCTACACGGTGATTTGGTCGAAGTTGAAATCATTAAAATTAAACGCAATAAAAAAACGGAAGGAGAGGT
>JALVKK010000008.1:1551-2148 GCA_027033875.1 Flavobacteriales bacterium | reverse complement strand
GCCTTTGATTTGAGCAACAAAATATTATCGGGAACAGCCTTATTGTAGGAACTGCCACCCGTTCTACCAAAGCGGAAACCCGCTATCCGAGCTGCACGGGCGGTTTTTTCGTTGGCAAACGAATACGGATAATGTATGGTATAGCAAGTGGCGCCGGTGTGTTGTTCAATCAGCGTTTTGTTGCGTTTCATTTGTTTTGCCAAAGTGTCCAAAGGCAAACGCCGGTTGTAGCGCAAGTGCCGGTAGCCGTGCGATGCAATTTCATTGCCGGCTTTTTGCAATTCCCTGATTTGTTGCCAACCCATTTTTTTGATTTCAAAATAGCCGGGTTCGGCGGAATAGGTTGCCTGTTCCTTTGTCCATTCGCCTACCAAACTAAATGTCGCGTTAAAATGATATTTTGACAAAACAGGATAAGCATATTCATATTGCGTATAAGAAGCATCGTCAAATGTCACGGACACCGCCGCCGCTTTGTCGTCTTGCCAAGTGCAAATTTCCGCTTTGAATTTAGATTTGGACTGCGCCACAACCAAAACGGAAAAAAATAAAAAAACAAGAAAAAAATATTTTTTTTTAGACATTTGTTATATTTAA
>JALVKK010000008.1:0-1541 GCA_027033875.1 Flavobacteriales bacterium | reverse complement strand
GGGTAAACTGTTTGTAGCAAAACAACAACCCCAAAACTAACCCCGTAGGGGTGATCTGTTTGTAATAAAATACCAACCGACCCCAAAATTAGCTCCGTAGGAGCGACCCGTTTGTAGCAATAACGATTGCCAAAAAATATCCATAGCTCCGTAGGAGCGACCTGTTATAATTATTTTGCATTTTTATTACCCTACGTGTAGCAACGGTAATTCCTTATTATTTCATCTACAAACAGGACGCACCTACGGCGCTCAATGGTGTCTCCTTATTGTTCATCTACAAACAGGACGCACCTAACGGCGCTTAACATTATTTTCACAACGGAATTATTCAATCAAAATGTTACCCCGTAGGGGTAAACTGTTTGTAGCAAAACAACAACAACCCCAAAACTAACCCCGTAGGGGTGATCTGTTTGTAATAAAATACCAACCGACCCCAAAATTAGCTCCGTAGGAGCGATCCTCTTCATTGATTAAATCAAAAAAACGTTCATTAATAATATAATGTAAAAATATTTTTTTGATTACCACCGGCATCAAAAATCAAATAATAATGCTTTTCCCTTTTGACAATGCGATACACGGTAGCCGTATTGACATTTTTCGGCTTTTGCGGTAGCTTGATACTCAAACCTTCAATTTTTGACGGACTCTCAATTTCAATACTAACACGCTTGCCTTGTTCGCTTACCGACACATTCAAATCTTTCAATTTGTTCCAACGTTCCGCTACTGCATTTACAGAAGCAATCCATACATTTTGCGTTTTTAGATAATTGATAAATTCTTGTAAGGGTTGCAATGTCGTTTTACTGATACCACTATACATCGGGTGTCCTAAAAAGACCATTACGCCCTTATTCGGCTTAACGACTTTGTTGTAATAATCAAACAAATAGGTTCGGAACCGGTTAGCATCTTTCTTTTGCAATGCAGTATTGTAATCAATCTTTTTATCCAAAACTTTTTGATAAAAATACCAATCGCTATGATAGATTTGCGATAATTCCAGCAAATCCAAACTCACGTAAAAATCATCTTTAAAAATCGGGATATTATACGGTACTACACTACCGCGGATAAATTCCAAATGGTTGGCAGCGATGCTTGTATCATAAGTAAAATCCAGTTTGTCAAGCACATACATACCCCAAAAACTATTGGACACATAAGGAAACCGGAACCCCTTGAATTGCTTGTCCCAATATTGCCGGTTCAACAAGAATTCGTTTAAGGTTTGTCCGTAGTTCAACTTACGAAAGTCGGGATGATTAAACGAATGCCCTTGCAGGGAAATCAGTTTTTCTTTCTGCAACAGCACCTGAACATCTTTACGGATATGTGGCGTTACAAAAAAGACTGTCGGCAGGTTGTTTTTATTGATAAAATTGACAATGCGTTGGTATTGTTCCGGTGTGCCGCCGTCGTCAAAAGTCTGACAATAAGCCGTCGTATGTGCATCTTTCCAAGGATTGACATAGACCGGATAATCTCTTTTTCCGGTGCTCAACGCCACGACCCACTGATAAAATTTGTCT
>JALVKK010000007.1:3892-6465 GCA_027033875.1 Flavobacteriales bacterium | reverse complement strand
GGTCGGGACTACATCCGGATTTATCGGATTGAAACAAATAAATTGATCATAAAAACCTTTTTGCTTTTCAAAAATGATTTTACTTTTTGTCGGGATGACAGGATTTGAACCTGCGACCTCTTCGTCCCGAACGAAGCGCGCTACCGGGCTGCGCTACATCCCGCCGGTTGCCTTTCTATAAAAGACGTGGCAAAGATAATAAATTTATTAAAATGCAAAACCAAATTCAAATAATATTTTTTTTGTATTTTTACATTTCAAAATCACAAATAAAAATGGGGAAAATAATAGCAATAGCCAATCAAAAAGGTGGTGTCGGCAAAACAACGACTGCTGTTAATTTAGCAGCTGCATTGGGGGTTTTAGAGAAAAAAGTTTTATTGATTGACGCTGACCCGCAAGCCAATGCTTCATCGGGTTTAGGAGTTGATATCGAAAAAGCGCCTGCGGGTACTTACGAACTTTTGGAACACGAAGCAACTGCCAAAGAAACCATCGTAAAAACCAACAGCCCGAATTTGGATTTGATACCTTCTCATATCGATTTGGTTGCAGTTGAAGTAGAATTGGTTAATAAACCGAACCGTGAATTTATGCTCAAAGAAGCTGTTAAAGACATCAGAGATGATTATGATTATGTTTTGATTGATTGCGCACCTTCTCTCGGATTGATTACGCTCAACGCATTGACAGCAGCCGACTCGGTTATCGTACCGATTCAATGCGAATATTTTGCTTTGGAAGGATTGGGAAAATTGCTCAATACCATCAAAAACGTGCAACAAATCCACAATCCGGATTTGAATATCGAAGGACTTCTATTAACTATGTACGATGCGCGATTGAAATTATCAAATCAAGTAGTTGATGAAGTGAAAAAACATTTCGGTGATATGGTCTTTGAAACGGTCATTCAACGTAATGTCCGATTAAGCGAAGCACCCAGTTTTGGTGAAAGTATTTTGGAATACGATGCTACCAGCAAAGGGGCTGTCAATTATATCAATTTGGCTGACGAACTAATCAACAAAGAACAACAAACAGAAGAAAACGAAGAATAAATATGGCAAAATCTGCAAAAAAACAACGACTCGGAAGAGGATTATCCGCTATTTTGAATAATGAAAATATCAAATCTGCAGGCGATAAAGGCGCCGAATCCGTCGTAGGTAATATTATTGAAATTCCATTGGAACATATTGTAGCCAATCCGCATCAACCACGCACGCAATTTGATAAGGAAGCTATTGATGAATTAGCAACATCTATCAAGCAACTCGGTGTTATTCAGCCTATTACCGTTAGAAAAAAAGGAAATAAATTCGATTTGATATCCGGTGAACGCCGGTTGAGAGCCGCTAAAATTGCCGGATTAAAAACCATACCGGCTTATATACGTCTGGCCGACGACCGTGAAATGCTCGAAATGGCATTGGTCGAAAATATTCAACGCGAAGATTTAGACCCTATCGAAATTGCATTATCTTTTCAAGCAATGATTGACCAACTCAATTTGACTCAAGACGAAATGAGTAAACGAGTAGGTAAAAAACGTTCTACCATCACCAATTACATACGCTTGCTAAAACTCGACCCGATTATTCAAACCGGTATCAGAGACGGTTTTATCAGTATGGGACATGGACGCGCTTTGATAAATATAGAAGATAATGCCGTACAACTGGAATTTTATGAAAAAATTATTAAAGATAATCTTTCGGTACGACAAACAGAAGATTTGGTAAAAAAATTCAGAGAAGGAAAAATCTTATCTTTAAAACCAACTAAAAAAATTGTCCCCGAAAAGGTTAAACAAGCAGAAAAAGAACTATCCAAATTGCTGGGGATAAAAGTTAAAATCAGCATTAATGATAAAGGTAAAGGCAAAATTGCCATTCCATTTGATTCGGAAAAAGAATTGGAAAATATCAAAAAACGCTTATCATAAAAATATTTTTTTTCATATTATTTTTAAGCGGTTTGACCGGACACACCGGTATGCAAGCGCAAACAAATCCTATCCCGTCCAAACAGCGGGATAGTTTGAATATTAAAGCGGATACTATTGTTCAACGCGATAAGATAAATATCTTGGCACCTGCAAAAGCAGCGTTTTATTCGGCTGTTTTACCCGGTTTGGGGCAAGCCTACAACAGACAATACTGGAAAATACCTTTGGTATATGCCGGTATCGGTGCAGGCGCATATTTTTATTTGTTTAACAACAATGAGTACAAACGCTATCGTCAAGCCTTTTTTGACAGAAAAAACGGATTGCAAGACGAATTTCCGCAATACACGGAAAAAGTATTGATAACAGTTCAAAAATTTTACCGGCGTCAACGCGATACAGCAATGTTACTGACCATTTTGGCCTATGCCCTCAATGTCATAGATGCCAACGTCAGCGCACATTTAAAACAATGGAATGTTAATGACGACTTAAGTTTTGAACCCGTACAGTTACCTGTTGATTATAAACCTGTATTCGGATTGCAGATGACTATTAATATCAAGTAACAAGTAACAAGTAGCATGTAATTGATGAAGTGATGAAGTGATGAAGTGATGAA
>JALVKK010000007.1:0-3792 GCA_027033875.1 Flavobacteriales bacterium | reverse complement strand
TGATGAAGTGATGAAGTGATGAAGTGATGAACCTGAACTTTCAACTCGTTAATCCTCAATTCCTCAATTTAAAAGCAGGATTATAGTATGAAGCAGTAAACAATCATCAAAGTTTAAAATATTCTATGAACTCAAACTTTTAACTTTCAACTTTTAACTTTCAACTCAAGTAATATGACACTAACACAATGGCTAATATTTTTTATAGCACTGAACATTATACACGGAATAGCAACTTTCAAATTTTACCAAAAATCCGGTAAAGACATTTGGAAAGCATTCGTCCCCTTTTTAAATATCTATGAATTGATGGACCTCATAAATCGTCCGAAATGGTGGATGGTTTTTGTGTATATTCCTATCGTCAACTTGCTGATGATACCCGTTTTGTGGGTGCAATTGCTTAAAGTTTTCGGCAAACGGGAATCAAAAGATTTGTGGTTGGCAGTTTTGACACTGGGATTGTATGTCGCTTATATCAATTTTGTCGAAATAGATAAACTGACTTACGAACCTGAACATAAAGACGAAAAAGAAACCCTGTTAGGCTCTATTGTATTTGCCGTTATTGCCGCCACCATAGTACATACGTATTTTATTCAGCCTTATACCATTCCGACCCCTTCATTGGAAAAATCCTTATTGGTAGGCGATTATTTATTTGTCAGCAAATTTCACTACGGCGCTCGTCCGCCTATGACTACCGTAGCTTTACCGATGGTTCACGATACCGTTCCGTTGATTAAAACCCGCTCATATCTCAAATGGCCGCAATTGCCTTATATGCGTCTGCCCGGTTTTGAAAAAATTAAAAACAACGATATAGTCGTCTTTAATTGGCCTGCCGATACGGTTAAATATTTCTTTAAAAAAGATATACCGCAATACAAACCCATCGATAAAAAATCGCATTATGTCAAGCGTTGTGTCGGTATTGCCGGCGATTCACTACAAATCAAAAACGGGGTTTTGTATATCAACGGGAAAAAAGTTATTTATCCGGACCGCACCAAATTGCAACATTTATATTTGGTCAAAACCAAAGACAGTATGGATTTTACCCGCTCGACTTTGTTGCGTTTGGTTAGAAATTATCAAATCAAAGAAATTTATCCCGGACCTGAAAAAGGCAGTTATATTATGAATTTGACCGATGACAAACTTGCCGTTGTCAAAAAAATGTCCAATGTAGAAAATACCAAACTTTATGATACCGGAAAAGATAGAATGTTTGGCGGACACCAAGACTGGGATATCAACAATTTCGGACCGATTTACATACCCAAAAAAGGCGATGTACTTCAACTAAACAAAGATACTTATCCTTTTTACAAATGGATTATCGCCCGTTATGACGACCACGATGCCGGACACAAAATCAACAAACACAAAGTAGAACTCAAAGCTAATGATGTATATATAGATGGTCAATTGACCAAAGAATATACCGTCAAGCAAGATTACTACTGGATGATGGGAGACAACCGCAGTGAATCTGAAGATTCGCGTTTTTGGGGTTATGTACCGTTTGACCACGTTGTCGGAAAGCCGGTATTTATCTTTATGAGTATTGACAACGACCCGAATAAAAAATTCTTAGACAAAATCCGTTGGAACCGTGTCTTTACAACTGTCAGCGGTTCGGGTGCGCGAGTTTCGTACTTCTGGCCCTTCGTCGCTTTAATCGTTTTATATTATTTCGGCAAAAAATTATGGAATAAGAAAAAGAAAGCCTGATATGAAACTGATACATCCAACCTATTTTCCAAGCATCTTATCTTATGCCTTGATGACAACCGGTGATAAAATTTTGTTTGAAGTTTCTGATTTTTACGAAAAACAGACTTATCGTAACCGGATGTATATTCAAAGTGCCAACGCCAAGCAAATGCTGTCTGTACAAGTAAAACATACGCATACCGATGGTAAACAATTGTACAAAAACGTACTTGTATCCAATGATTTCGACTGGCAAAAATTGCACTGGCGCAGCTTGGAAACCGCTTATCGCACCTCACCGTATTTTGAATTTTACGAAGATGATTTATTCCCTTTGTTTGAAAAAAAATACAAATTTCTAGTAGATTTGAATTTGGAAAGTATTTTGCTAATCAATGATTTATTAGATTTGGAAATGTCTTATGAATTTACAGAAAACTATCAAAAAAACTATGACAATATTACTGATTTAAGATTTTTAAAAAACGCTAAAAAACAACCGGCGATTGTCAATGAATTTTCACCATATACCCAAATGTTTCTCGACCGCCACGACTTTATGCCTAACCTGACGATTTTGGATTTGTTGTTTATGGAAGGACCTAATGCCGTAAGTTATTTGGAACAAATCAAAAATTTGTGGCAATCAACACGTCAAAAGCATTCATAAAACATTTGTAAATGCATGTTTCTTTCTATCATTATGATTTGGAAATGGCGCATCCTTTTAAGATTTCGCGCTCTATACATACGGTTCAACCGACTTTTATCGTGGCTTTATCGCAAGACGGATACACCGGATACGGCGAAGCGACTCAAAACAGATATTACAAGGTTACCCCCGAAAATCTGCAAGCCGGTTTGGAAGCCATAACACCGGAAATTGAAAAATATCCGTTTACGACACCGGAAGATTTTTACGATAGACTTTTGTATCCGAAACTTCAAAATTTTCGTTTTTTAATGGCTGCCATTGATGAGGCGGCTAACGATTTGTATGGTAAACTCCTCGCAAAACCGTTGTGGCAAATTTGGAATTATAAAGTTGATAATTTACCATTATCTACTTATACCATTGCCATAGACGAGATTGATACAATGAAAGAAAAATTGCGTGAAAAACCCTGGCCCGTATATAAAATAAAACTCGGCACCGAACATGATATTGAAATTGTAAAAAGTTTAAGAGATATTTCCGACAAACCATTTAGAATTGATGCCAATACGGCTTGGACAGTAGAACAAAGCATCGAAAATTCAATAATTTTAAAAGAATTAGGTGTTGAATTTATAGAACAACCGCTTCCATATGACCAATATAACAAGATGCGAACAGTAAAAGCGCAATCCGTTCTACCTGTTATCGCTGATGAATCGGTGCGAACGGAAACAGATATAATGAAATGTGCGGAAAGTTTTGATGGAGTCAACATCAAGTTGGTTAAAGCCGGCGGCATTACACCCGCCCGACGCATGCTTAACCAAGCCCGTCTGCTCGGTATGAAAACCATGATTGGCTGTATGACGGAATCGTCTATCGGGATTTCGGCAGCTGCTCAATTATTACCGCTTTGCGACTACGCCGATTTGGATGGTGCTATATTGCTAAAAAAAGATATCGCCAAAGGCACTGTTTTGGATAACGGCAAAGTTATCTTACCCGAAACAGGCGGTACCGGTGCAGAGTTATTAATTTAGATGTCCATGACCGTCGCAATCGTGGTTACCGTGGTCGTGGTCGTGATGATGATGTGAATGATTAATACTTCGCGGATCAACGGCTCTCAAAGTACCGGCTATCAATTTTTCAATCGCTTCATCCGGATTTTTTTCTTCGACTATATATGCTCTGACACCCATCTGCGCCAACCGGTTTATTGCTCCCATTCCGACACCACCGGTCAATAAAATTTGACTGTTTAAAACCTCATGTTCTTGCGGATTGATATCCGGATTGTGTAATAAATTATGTAAAGTGTGTTCTTTGTCAACTTTAATCACTTTTGACCCGCTCAAACCTTCGGTTTGATCAATTTCATAAATTTTAAAATACACAACATGTCCGGCATGTTC
>JALVKK010000006.1 GCA_027033875.1 Flavobacteriales bacterium | reverse complement strand
GTAATGTTCATAATGTTCGTTGTAGAGACGCACAACCTGTGCGTCTCATAAAATGAACAAAAAAAAACCATTGAGCCCCAGAGGGGCGCTCTGTTAGTAGATGAAACAATAAAAGATTACCATTGAGCGCCGTAGGTGCGACACTTTTGTATCAAGAATATTCAAACCGCAATCGCACTTGCTCCAAACTTTCTTTTGACCCGACAAATGTCAATATATCACCGATACGCAACTGGGTATATCCGTGTGTAATCACCGTATTGCCACGTCGTTTGAGCGATAGGATGATGACATCTTGAGGCAGGTGTAAATCGCGGATACGCAAACCGAGTAAATCCGGATTGCGAATTTCCACATCGACAGTATCTTGATCTTTGTCAAAACCGAGTAAGATATTGGTCGCTTCGGGCGCTCTTACCAAGTGGTCGAGCAGATTGACCATAGCTGCTGTCGGTTCGATAACTTTTACACCTATATCTTTAAATTTATGAGCAAATGAACCGCTATCCAAACGCGTAATCATGTTGGGCGAACCTATGGTTTCGTAGAGCCATTCCGCTATTTCAAAATTTCGTTCATCGTCCGGATATAATAAAATAATCGTATCGGGATTGTCCAAATCGAGTTTTGAGATGTTTTGTTTATTGTATTCTTCAACATGCAGTATTTCAATATCTTGTACATTATGTTCTTTTTGTGTAGTAACAATTTTGACTGCCCAATTTTCTTGTTTCAACAAACGCGCTAACGCCAAAGAAATACTATCCAGACTGAATATTATCGCTTTGTGTTGCGTACCGGTAACCTGATATACTTGTTTTTTATGCGCTTCGCCGGCATATTTTATCGCCCATTTAAACAGAGGCGGTCCAATAATTTGATTTAAAACGATAATAGCAATGATGATGGTTTCAAATTCGTGTCCCCATTCGGGATATGTTTCAGATACCATAGTGGTTAAACCGATAGCAACACCGGCTTGTGTAATGTAAGGCATCCACGAAATTTTGCCGTATTTGATATCGTCTTTGGCGACCCAAGTTCCTATAAATCCCCCTAATATTAAGGATAAAAGTCTGACACAAAATAAGATAAGTGCAATTTCAACAACCTTTATCAAGGTTTGTAACGACAACGAATTACCGGTTAATGTAAAGAAGATAATATAAATTAACGGACTTATCCGGTTGATAATTTCTTCAAATTCGTGATTGTATGACGTATAATTAGTGATATAAAAACTGGCAATAATTGCAATCAATAAGGCTTCCAATTCAAAATGATGCCCTGCCAAACTCGCTTGATAACCAATCCAATGCTTGAGTACATAAATACTATATCCGATAAGAACGATCAGAAAGGCTTTAATATTGAAATATAATTTTGTCAGAAGCAGTACTTGTAAAATTTTGCCGTAGATATATCCGATAATAATAGAGATAGCTATTTCGAGCAAAAGAATCATCAAAAAACTCAAATTGAGTGCCTCGCCACTGATGATAGTTTTTACAATAGCAAATGTTACGGCAAATAAGATGATGACCAAAACATCGATGACGACGGTTACCCCCATAGCCGTTTTGACAAAAGGTCCGCGTGCGCGCATTTCGTTGATGATAGCAATGGCAGATGAAGGCGAGCGTGCTACAAAAATAGTTCCGAAAAGCATGGCAATGGCGATGCGCACATTAAAATCAAGTTTTACCATAAATGGAATATAGCCGGACATAAAAAAGACAAAGATGCTACTGGCTAAAAAAGTAACGCCGAGTTGTGCTATAGTCATCCATTTGATACTGTTAAGACGGCTACGTAATTCTTCCAAATGAAGTTCGGCACCGGCAGAAAAGGCAATGATGGCTAAAGCTATTTCGTTTAAAAAATTGAGTTTGGGTAAAGCCGTTTCTGGTATAAATCCCAAAAAAGAACTACCGGCTAAAATACCGGTTAGTATCAATCCGGTAATCAGTGGAAAATGTATTTTCTTTTGAAAAAATTTGGCTATTTGAAAAGCAGCAATCGAAACGACAAAAAATCCCGTTAAATATTTAAAAATCGTAATGTCCATAAATCTTTTTTTCGTGTTTGACAAAAATAGGACTTTTTGTTTAATCTATTCAATCTTGATTATGTCGCAATTGAAAAATTTATACTTGATAT
>JALVKK010000005.1 GCA_027033875.1 Flavobacteriales bacterium | reverse complement strand
TGTGTCGGGTAGTTGCATGGGTTTTTTTAGAGATTGATTCATTTGTTGTAAAGAATCCGATTGTTGACGGAGCGAATCTAATATTTTGTTTAAGGCATCTTGTTGTTGTTTGCTGTCTTTATCGGTAAGGGACAAACTATCTTGTTTTTTTGCCAAATGCTTTAAGGCATCGCTCATCTTTTGCATTTTTTGTTGGATATAATATTTTTTGGTCAACTCGAGAATACGTTCTAAAGATTTTTCTTGGTGTTCGGAATAATTTTGTAAATCTTTTAATTTCTTTAACAGGTCCTCTTTCTTGAGTTTCTCCGCCATTTTTTTAAGCTCATCTAAAAGTTTCTGTTTCTTTTTCATTTTTGCCAATTCCTGCAAACGTTTTTCCAATTCTTTTTTAGTTTCGTTCTGATTATCTTCCGGTAATTTGTGAAGTAAATCTTGAAATTTCTTGATGGTTTGCTTAAAAAATTCCTCTTGTTGTTCGGATTGCTGAATGGCATTATCCAACATTTTCTTGGTCTGCCAATCTGTTTGCTTTTGTGAAATTAACTTGTCGGAAAGCTTGTTTAATACCTCCTTCTGCTTGGACATTTTTTGTTTCAACTTATTAAAATCTTGAATATTTTGTGCCTGTTGTTTAAGATTTTTATTTTCTAACTGCTTCTTTGTCAACTTGTTGTAATAAAACATACCGGATTTGGCAGATTTATAGCCATGATAAGAATCGTTGTCAAAAACTTGAAAATAATAGGCATAAGCGACTCCTTCATGTAATTTTAAATTACCGGGAAACACGTAAGTTGCTTGCACCAAACCGGAATTTTCAACAGGTATATTGACATGTTCAGTACGGTTAGTATTTTGGTTGGTATAAACCAATTGTAAGCGACTGACAGCATAATCATCGGAAGCGTTGATACGGTAGTAGTTTTGACGATTGATGGTGTCTTTTTTCTCAATAACATTAATCTCCGGACGTTGGTCTTTTATGACATGAACATTATAATCAACTTGTTCATAATTATTGACAAATTTGTTTACCGGTTTTATTTGGTAACTGAAATCAGACTGGGCAATTGTATCCAAAGTGAAGGTTTTATCAGCAACTTGGTAGGACTTGTAGTTATTATTAAAACCGAAGCGAATTGTATCAGTGTGGGCTGTTTGTAGTTCCCAAACAATTTTTGTGGATTGAGGCACCGTAAAATTTGTAAGTTGTTGATATACGACAGGTTTCTTGTGTAAATAAACCGGGTAAATCAATCGTAAATGTGCATTTTGGATAACCGGTGGCATGATAACGGTAAGTTTATAATTTCCGAGCCTGTGATTACCGTCAGATAAAGAAAATTCGACATTGTCCAAGACAACCGGAAAATGAAACTTAAATACTGAATCGTTTTGCTTGTTAAAAATCAAGGATTTGCCATCAATGTTGAGAAATAAATTATCCGGAAGTGCATCGCCTGAAACCTTTACCCGTAAATTGTAATCCTGACCGCTAACAACTTGCAAGCTATCCAATAAATCAAAAGAGTAGGGAAGAGGTGGTTCAAAATTTTCATGGTAACTCATCACTCGTTGGTAACTCAGTTCAATTACCTTATCATAGTGCGTTAACCGTAAAACTAAAACTGTTATCAAGGGTATCAACAGTAAGGGTAAATATTTGAAATTTTGTTTAAAACTGATAGCACGGGAAAATTTAAAGTGCCGGATTTCATTCGCCTTTTGCATGACCCCAGCCAACAATAATTCAGAGGAAATATCTGAACGGTATAACTGTAAGGCATTGAGGAGTTTGTCCTTAATATCAGGGAAAAATTGACCTATAATTACCGAAGCTTTTTCATCGGATAAATCTTTTCGTAAACCTAGTAAATTGAGGATTGGTCGTGCTAAAAACAAGATAAAAAACAGCGCTAATACGAACCATTGCGTGTAATATAAAAAACGCCTAGTGCCTGTGGGTAACCATAAAAAATACTCAATCAATGCCGTGATTAACAAAGATAAAAAAGCAAATAGTACAAACAATATCAATCCTTTAAACAATTCGTTGAAGTAGTACTTTTTGACAAATTGTTTGATTTGGTTTTGTATTTGTTTGAAGTCGGTCATAACTGCAAAGATAAGAAAATAGTAAGACTTAGTGGAAAGTGCCTAGTA
>JALVKK010000004.1 GCA_027033875.1 Flavobacteriales bacterium | reverse complement strand
GTCGCCTCTACGAGGCTCAGAGGTGTTTTCTTTATTGATTACGTTACAAAGGTGTCGCACCTACGGCGCTCAATGGCATTCTCTTATTATTTCAGCTACTAACAGGACGCACCTAAAGGCGCTCAATGGAATTTCTTATTGTTAATCTACTAACAGGACGCACCTAAAGGCGCTCAATAAAACCTGAAATCGAAAATCGAAAATCTGAAATGACACATAGCCTCTACGGGGTTTAATGGTGTTTTTTATTGTTTAATATGAGACGCACAACCTGTGCGTCTCTACAACGTTATGAACGTTACGAACATTATAAACTTTATGAACATTACAAACATTATGAACTTTATGAACTTTATGAACATTATAAACTTTATGAACATTATGAACTTTATGAACATTATGAACTTTACGAACATTTAACTTTTCACCGGCTCGCCATACAAATCAAACGCATCGGCATCTGTAATTATTATATTAATAAATTTACCCGGTTCTATATAATATTTTGCACTATCCACCCGCACTTCGTTATCTACTTCCGGACTATCGTATTCGGTTCTGCCTATATAAAAATCGCCTTCTTTTCTATCAAACAAACATTTATATACTTTACCGACTTTTGATTGATTTTTCTCCAGCGAAATTTGGTGTTGCAGTTCCATAATTTCTTCTACTCGCTGTTGCTTGACATCTTCGTGTACATCATCTGTCAGCATACCGGCATGCGTGTTTTCTTCATGAGAGTAAGCAAAAACGCCCAACCGGTCAAACTTGGTTTCGGCAACCCATTGTTTAAGTTCTTCAAATTTTTCTTCGGTTTCACCCGGATATCCGACAATCAAAGTGGTACGGAGAGCCACATCGGGAATTAGTTGTCGCATTTTGCCGATCAAATCTTCGGTTTTTTGTCGCGTATGTCCCCGTCGCATCGATTGGAGAATATCGTTGTTGATATGTTGTAAAGGTATATCCATATATTTACAGATTTTATTCTCGCGGGCAATGGTCTCAATCACTTCTTCGGGAAAACCCGTCGGGAAAGCATAATGTAAGCGTATCCATTCAATTCCTTCTATTTTGACCAATGCTTTGAGTAAATCATTTAAACGGCGTTCTCCGTAAAGGTCTAAACCGTAAAAAGTCAAATCTTGTGCAATGAGAATTAATTCTTTGACGCCTTTTGTCGCTAATTTTTCTGCCTCCAATACCAAGCTTTCGATACTGCGTGATATATGTTTGCCGCGAATCATGGGAATGGCACAAAACGAACAACTACGGTCGCAACCCTCGGAAATTTTTAAATAGGCATAATGTGAAGGCGTGGTCAATTGTCGTTCGCCAATCAACTCGTGTTTGTAATCGACATTAAAAGTTTTGAGCAGTTCAATCATATCATGTGTCCCGAAATACTGATCGACTTCGGGAATTTCTTTAGGCAAAACTTCTTTGTAGCGTTCACTCAAACAACCTGTTACATATACTTTTTCTATATAACCGGCTTCTTTATCATTGATAGCTGCCAAAATCGTATCTATGGATTCTTGTTTGGCATCACGAATAAAACCGCAAGTATTGATAATAACAATATCGCCCGAATCGGCATTGTGACTGACATCGTAACCATTGTAAGCCAATTGTCCCATCAAATTTTCGCTGTCATACACGTTTTTGGAACACCCCAAAGTGATGATATTTATTTTTTTATCGATTGTTTTTACTTTCATTAATTTTTGGTTATTTGGTGATATGGTGATATGGTGATATGGTGATATGGTGATATGGTTATTTGGTTATTTGGTGATATGGTGATATGGTGATATGGTGATATGGTTATTTGGTTATTTGGTTATTTGGTTATTTTAGTGCCGAGTGCCGAGTAAAAAAGTGCCGAGTGCGTTTTAGGTTCATAGCGTATTTTGTTAATAATGATTGTTTTTGATAGATGTCCGGTTCCGGATGTCTTGTGTTAGATGCCGGGGGTCAGATGTCCGATGTCGGGTATTGGATGTCGGGGCTTCGGTACATCCCGACGAAAGTCGGGACACTCAGCCACCTTTGATTCTGCTTCAAATTATCCCTTATCCCTTATCTCTTATCGGCTATCGCACTTTGTCGCTTCGGTTACTGAGCTTGTCGAAGTATCCACTTGGCACTAAAAAAACACACTTTACCGCTTTCCACTTCGCACTTGGCACTTTCCACTAAAAAATCCGCACTTCGCACTTTATCGCTTTGTCGCTTTCCACTAATAATCACTTCTCAATTTTTGATATACCGACCAAAGTGGCAAAAGTTCCCATAAATATAATGGTCAACAAAACATACAGTACATTTGACCAATGAAACTCCACCGGATAAGCCATATCAGTCTGTGGAATAAATAAAAAAGGTCGAAACTTTTGAAATCCTATCAATATCAATCCTAGTATCAATCCGGCAAGTCCGCTCAAAACCGTCATACCCAAGCCCTGTATCATAAATATTTTCCTTATTTCCGACCGGTCTAAGCCTAAAACCCGCAATGTATTTATATTGTCTTTTTTGTCGATAATAATCATGATAATCGTCCCGACTATATTAAACAAAGCCAAAAGCAAAATCAAAGCAAAAATAAAATAGACCATTAAATTTTCGGTATTGAGCATTTTGTAAAGTAACTTGTTGAGTTGCCTGCGGTTTCGGATAATCAGTTTATCTCCGAATTTTTGTTGCAGACGTTTTTGCAAACCGGCAATTTGTCCTGATTTTACTTTTATTTCGATACTTGATATTTGTTGCGAACGATAATTTAATAATTGTTGTGCCGCCGGCAAAGTCGTGTAAAGATAAACCTGATCATGGTCGGTAGTGGTTTGAAAAATACCTACGGGCATAAAATATTTTTCATAAAAAGCCTTACGCGGGTCGGTAATGAATCCTTTGCCGGGTTTGGGCACCAACAACTGAATCATTTCCAAATTACCGGACAACATAAACGACAAATCATTTGCCAAAGACACGCCCAACAACATTTCAACACTTCCGGATTGCGGCAAATGACCGGCTATTAAAGTCGAATCCAAGTCAATAACTTTGTAATAATTACTATCTACACCTTTAATTTTGGCTATTTTTTGTTTGTTATTGTAATTGATAAAAACTTTTTCTTCAACAACTTTGGCAAAATTTATTACGTCTTTATCCTGTTTTAAAAAATCAAATAAATTGGTATCCGCAACAAAACTCTTTCCTTTTTTGGGAGTGATTTTTAAATCGGGATCCGTCATTTTAATCAGATTGACATTAAAAGTACGAATACCCGAAAATCCTGATAATACAATAATAAAAGCCGCCGATACCATCAAAACGCCAAAAGAAGCAATCTTGACAATAATATTAATAGCATTATTGCCGCTTTTTGAAAACAAATATCTCTGTGAAATATAACGGATATAATTCAAAATAAAAAATTTTAATCAATCGGATTACGACCTTTATTAAGTTCTTCGTCAATTTTTTCAATATAATCCAACGAATCATCTCTAAAAAACAACAAATCGGGCATTTTGCGCAATTGGTGTCGCACGCGTTGTGCTACATCGTGTTTGATCAGTTTGGCATTGCTTTGCAAAGCATTGAGTAAGTCTTCCGCTTTGTCAGACGGAAAGATACTGACATATACTTTTGCCAAATTCAAATCCGGTGTTACATGTACCTTTGATACGGTAATAATCAAATTTTTGATACCGCCTTTACGAACTTCTCCTTGTAATATTTCAGCCAAATCCATTTGAATTATCTTGGCTATGCGTTTTTGTCTTGTTGTTTCCATACGGCAAAGATACGGGTTTTGAGTTGAAAGTTGAAAGTTGCATTTCGACAAGCTCAGTGACCTAAGTTAAAAGTTCGTATCAAGTAGCTAGTATCAAGTAACTAGTTGGGATTTCTCTCCCTACTTTCGTAAGTATCGTAACGGCAAAGATACGGGTTTTGAGTTGAAAGTTGAAAGTTACACTTCGACAAGCTCAGTGACCTAAGTTAAAAGTTTGTATCAAGTAGCTGGTATCAAGTTACAAGATAAGAATTAGATTTCTCCTCTCCAGACTTTCGTCGGGATCGTTCGAAATGACACATGATAAATTTTAAAAAACCATTTTAATTTTTTTTGCCGAATAAAAAAATCTTTTTATTTTTGCAATTCAAAAAATAATATGGTCCGTTCGTCTAGGGGTTAGGACGCCAGGTTTTCATCCTGGTAACAGGGGTTCGATTCCCCTACGGACTACAAAGTTGAAATAATTTTAGGAACAAATCCTATTATGGTCCGTTCGTCTAGGGGTTAGGACGCCAGGTTTTCATCCTGGTAACAGGGGTTCGATTCCCCTACGGACTACAAATATTAACGATAACCAAAAGGTTTTCAAATAAATAAAAAAAAAGATATGGCACATCACAAGTCAGCATTAAAGAGAATCAGACAAGATCAAAAGAAAAGATTGCACAATAGATTTTATCACAAATCTACCCGTACAGCCATTAAAAATTTAAGAAAAATGACTGATAAAGCGGAAGCGGAAGCATTTTTACCCAAAGTGGTATCAATGATTGACCGTTTGGCGAAAAGAAATATTATTCACAGCAACAAAGCGGCTAATTTAAAATCTAAATTAACCAAACACGTCAACGGATTAGGTTAAAATATTTTTTAATAATAATTTACAATAGCTCCCTTTGTAGGGGGCTTTTTTTTGTTTAACAATCTTATGATTTGACTATCAAGCATCTAAAACAATAAGTCTCGGTTCCGTAAAATCTTGCATCGCATATAAAGCTCCTTCTCGTCCAATACCCGAATCTTTGACACCGCCGTATGGCATACCGTCAATTCTGAATCCGGGAATATCGTTGATGATAACACCGCCTACTTCCAAATGTTTTTGAGCATACAAAATATGTTTGATGTTATTAGAAAAAACACCGGCTTGTAAACCGTAGCGGGTATTGTTGGCTGCAATGACGGCTTCCTTAAAATTTTTGACTTTTTCAACCAAAACAACCGGAGCAAAGGCTTCTTCCGACCACACTTTCATTTCCGGTTTTGTATTGGTCAATATTGTCGGAGCATAAATATTAGCTTTTTCGTCTAAAATTTTACCACCTTCTAAAATTTTTGCTCCTTGCTCCACAGCTTCTTGTACCCAAGCATCAATACGCAACAGGTCATTATGCGAAATCATGCTACTGTTTACTACATCAGGGTCAAACATATCACCGGATTTAATTTGCCGTGTTTCTTCGATAAAATACTCCAAAAATTTATTAAAAACAGATTCAATTACATAAATTCGTTGGGTTGAGATGCAAATTTGTCCGGCATTGAGAAAACTACCGTAGGCTAATTTTTTGGCAGCTCGTTTGAGGTCGGCTGATTCATCGATAATAGTAGCGGCATTACCGCCCATTTCCAACAAGACTTTCTTTTTGCCGGCTAAGCTTTTGAGTTTCCAACCTACTTTGTCGCTACCTGTAAATGATAAAATTTTAAGACGATCGTCTTCTACCATTTTTTGAGACAAGTTATTAGTTGTAAAAAGAATATTGACAGTGCCTTTCGGCAAATCTGTTTGTGCCAAAAGTTCTGCTAACAACAGAAGTGTTACCGGTGCTTGCGGTGCCGGTTTTAAAATTACAGGCGCCCCTACCCCGATAGCCGGAATGAGTTTGTGCAGTGCCAAATTCAAAGGAAAATTAAAAGGTGTGATGCCTAATACCGGACCTGATGCAAAGCGTAAAGTATAAGCGGTTTTGCCTTTACCGTTGAGATAATCCATTGGAACCTGCCTGCCAGCAAATTCCAAAACAGCTCTGATACCTGTCCGAATATTATCCAAAGCTCTATTGACCTCACTGCGGGCATAACCGATAGGTTTACCGGCTTCGGCAGCGATGATTTGACTGAATTTATCCTGATTTTGTTTTAACAAATCATACAAATCACTTAAAATACCGGCTTTTTTTTCGGCAGATAAATGTTTGAATAGATGAAAACTTTCGTGCGCGGACGCAATTGCTTCTTCTACTTGAATTTCAGTAGCAATCGAAACTTCTGCCAATAAGTCGCCGGAATATTTTTGATAAACTGGTAATTTTTCAATACTGTCAATAAATTTGCCGTTTATAAAATTTTTGATTTGATACAATTTTTTCATATTTAATAAATTTTTCATAAAATTACACAATCCCGTTCAAAACAAAAAATATAGTTGTCGAATATTTGATTATTTTATCAAGACATAAAAAAGCTGCCTTTTTAAGACAGCTTTTCTTATGTAGAATTTGATTCTTTCGAGAATCTTATTTGACAATCAATTTATCGATATAAGATTTATTATCAGATGTTATTTTCACAAAATAAACACCGTTTTTAACATTTCTTAAATCAATGGAATAAGCATCACTATCAATAGTACTATGGTAAATTTCTTTACCGCTCATTGAATAAACAAATACTTTGGCGTTATCCAAATCGTGAGATTTGATAACAAATTTGCCGGTTGTCGGGTTTGGATATATACCTAAAATACCGGTTAATTCATTGACAGCACCCGGTGTTGGCGATATAGAAAAATCGTCGAGCATTAAATAGCCTTGATCTGCAGGGGTTTTGCCGTGAAATGCTATGTAATACACTCTATCATTAGGTACGGTAACGGCATTATCAATAAAGTCATGACAACCGTCACTGATACCTGTTTCCGAGAAAAATTGTATCCCGTTTAGCGCATCGGTTGAATTGGGTGCGGTTGTCAAATAAACATCCAAATCTTCCGTATGCGTACTACTGTCATCATTCCCATAAGAAAAAGAAATCGTATAATCGGTATTTGCTGTTAAATTAAAGCCGGGACTGAATAACCAATCATCCATATCGGTATTTGGATCTCCTTCCATAAACATTACATAATCGTTACTATCCGAAACACAAGATATCGCCGTATTATTAGTTGTCCCTCGCGACCATTCTTTATTGTCTCCATTGGCATCTTCAACCGACCAACAATATGCATTGGAATCAAAATCTATTGAATAAGGCAGATTTTGAGAGACGGGACAAAGTGTTGTAAAACTAAAAGGTCCTGACCAAGTACTGGTATCTCCGTTACCGCAATCTGCTTGCACATAAAAATCATAATCGGTAGAATAATTTAAGGCTGTTAAAGTATAAGGATTATTGGTAACAGCGACTGTTGTACCTTGTCCGAGTGTAAATCCTGCCGGACCGTATTCAATATTCCAAGCGGTGGCAGTACCGTTTTCGTCCCAAGACAAATCAGCTTGAGTTGCTGTTATATTTGATGCGGACAAATTGCTTGGTTGCGGACAAATTGCACAAGCTTGCAGACCGGAAGGGATACTCGGGTCGCCGATATTACCGGGAATATCATCGTTTGCCCCCTGGTCGGCTACAACTGTATCCGTATTGTCATAAACAATGTATTCGTTTTCATCACCATAAGTTCCGGCGGTATATTCAAATGATAGAATATCACCGGTATCAACGGGGAGATAATGCGATTCGGGTCCGTAGCCGTCACTAAGTGTAATATCCGACAAATATGCCGTTCCGTTGACATATACGGTAAGGCTTCCGCCATTCCACCCGTCTCCAAAAGAATCTATTAAATCTATTCTATAAAAGCCGCAAGTTCCGGCGGTTGAAAAGGTAAACGGTCCTTCCCAAATACTAACATCTCCATTGCCACAATCAGCTTGTACATAATAATCATAAATCGTATTTGTGCTTAATCCTGTCAGAATATAAGGACTATTCGAAACTGCTACTACTGTACCGTTGCCTTGCGTAAATCCGGCAGGACCGTACTCAATATTCCAAGCCGTAGCCGAGCCGTTTTCCGTCCAAGATAATTCGGCGGAATCTGTTGTAAAATTGGAAGCTGACAAATCGGATACGGGCAAACAAGAAGGTTGTGGCTCTATCACAACATCGTCCAAACCTATGGCATAACCATAATCAAGAGTTCCTATAAATCTAATTTGTGTAGTAGCTGTCAAGTTAAAGTTGTCTAAATATATAAGTTCATCGACCCAATCGGATATATCATTGAGATATTGCACTACTTGCGTCCAACTTGCGCCGTTATCCGTCGAAATTTCAACTGTCAAAATATTTTGATCATCACTCCAATCCGGTTGTACGTGAGAAAATTTTAATTGATACGCGCCGGAGGACAAATCCATAACCGGTGTAACCAAAGCGGTTTTGGAATCATTGTAACCGGTTTCGTATAACTGCGCCGATCCGGCACCGTTGTACGGACAAACAGCAGGACCGGAATTGCCGTTACAACCCGTCCAATCTACGCTATTATTCAAATAAACTTGTGTCATTGAACCGGGGACGCCGGTATCAAAATTTTCACTAAATTGTGCTTTCGCCTGCCAGTTTAGGGCAAACAACACAAAAAACAAATAATAAATATTCTTATTCATAATCATTTTTTTATGATTCAAATATAACAATATTTTTTTATCTCTAATAAAAATTAACTGTCTTTCTATTTTACACAATAATTATTAGCAAAAAAATGTAACACTTGAAACTATTCAACGCAACAAACCAAAAAAGCAAATTATTTGCAAAATCAACTACACTGCATCTGCAACAAAGTTATTAATTCGATAACTCATTTGGTTTTCAATACTTTAATACGATAAGTTTTAGCCTGTTTATTGGTCAATTTATCACTTCGTAACCACGGATTGAGCAATTTCAATTCTTTATAAGTCATATTATATTGTTTGGCGAATAACGCCAGATCCGTAATGCTGCTATCGACAAGGATTTCTTTATAATCGTAAGGGGTGTATAAATCTTCTTGACTAAAAATAAAACCGAAATCTTCCGGATGTTCCAAAATGTGTTTAAGCGCAATAATTCGGGGGATATAACGAGCGGTTTCTTCGTTCAGGTACAAATCGTAGTAGTTGTTTGTAAGCTGTCGTTGCATCTCTTTGGTGATTTTGTTCATACCGGCATTATACGAAGCGGCAGCCAATGTCCAAGAACCGTATTTTTGCTTGGCATTTTTGAGATATCGACAAGCGGCAACAGTTGCTTTTTCCAAATGGTAACGTTCATCTACTTCGTCATTAATTTCGAGTCCGAGTTCTTTGCCGGTTTTTTTCAATATTTGCCAAAAACCTTTTGCACCTGCCGGTGAAGTAACATTTTGTAGTCCGCTTTCGGCAACAGCCAAATATTTAAAATCATCGGGGACACCTTCACGTTCTAAAATTTTTTCAATAACCGGAAAATATTTGTGCTTACGTTTTATCAATAGCAGTCCGTTTGATTGCCAATATGTATTGACCAGCAATTCCCTGTCTATACGTTCTCTGACATCTTTTTGTTGAATGGGAACTTGTTCGTCAACAAATTGCAACGAATCGGGCAAAGGAATGGCATAAACCTTATAATTATTGTGAAAACCGTTATGTACAGCTTCTTTGGTATGTGGGTCCGTTGTAAAATTGTAGCCGGCAACTCCGGCAATACATAAACTTATAACTAATAAAACGATTTTTTTTAACATTATAATTCAATTTTTCCCAAATATATATATTTTTTTTACAACTATCAATATTTTTTTTCATTTTTAACTTTCTGTAAATTTATAATCTCATCACGATATTGAGCGGCTTTGAGAAAATCCAATTCTTGTGAGGCTTTTTCCATTTTTATTCTTAATTGTCTAATTTGTTTATCCAGATCTTCCGTTGATTGATATAAAGCTTTATTTTCGGCAACCTGATCTGTTAAGTCTTTTTTGTAAACATAAGATTTAGGTTGTTTTTGACTCATCAAGTTTTCTAAACTTTTTTTGATGGCTTTTGGCGTTATACCGTGTTTTTGGTTATATGCAATTTGTTTCTCGCGCCGGCGGTTGGTTTCGTTTATGGTCAATTGCATACTTTTGGTTATTTTATTTGCATACAAAATAGCAGTTCCGTTCACATGTCTTGCCGCTCGTCCGATAGTCTGCGTCAAAGATTTATGCGAACGCAAAAAACCTTCTTTATCGGCATCGAGGATAGCTACGAGAGATACTTCGGGCAAATCAAGTCCTTCACGAAGTAAATTGACACCTACTAACACATCAAACAAACCTTTACGTAAATCATGCATAATTTCCACGCGTTCCAAAGTATCGACGTCGGAATGGATATAACGACTGCGTACATTGATTTTGGTTAAATATTTCGTCAATTCTTCCGCCATTCGTTTGGTTAAGGTTGTTACCAGTACTCGTTCATCTTTTTCGACCCTTATTTGAATTTCATCAAGCAAATCATCTACTTGATTTTGACGCGGTCTGACTTCGATAACAGGGTCTAACAAACCGGTCGGTCTGATAACTTGTTCTACGACCACTCCACCCGATTTTTGCAGTTCGTAATCTGCCGGTGTTGCACTGACATATATCACTTGATTTTGCATTTGTTCAAACTCTTCAAACTTCAAAGGTCTGTTGTCCATTGCCGAAGGCAAACGAAAACCGTATTCCACTAAGGTTTCTTTACGCGAACGATCACCGCCGTACATCGCATGCACTTGCGGAATGGTAACATGACTCTCGTCAATAACCATTAAATAATCGTCCGGAAAATAATCCAATAAACAAAAAGGACGACTACCCGGAGCACGTCCATCAAGATAACGGGAATAATTTTCAATACCCGAACAATAGCCCAGTTCAAGCATCATCTCCAAATCAAATTCGGTACGTTCTTTAAGGCGTTTAGCCTCCAAATGTTTACCTATTTCTTTAAAATAATCAATTTGTTTACCCAAATCACGACGGATATTTTGTATAGCCTCGTTGCGTCTTGCCGGAGATGTTACAAATATATTAGCCGGATAAATATCAATGCTTTCCGCAGTATCGATTAGGTCTCCCGATTCGGCGTGTATCACTTCGATGGCATCAACTTCGTCGCCCCAAAAATTAATTCTAAAATACCTATCTGTGTAAGAAGGATAAACCGTTATGGTATCACCTTTAACCGTAAAACTGCCGGCTTTCGGAATTTCACTGCGACTGTATAGGCTAGAAACCAAATTGTGTAACAATTTTGTTCTGGTAGTCCGGATGTCCTTACGGACTTTGACGACATTTTTTTTAAATTCAGACGGATTGCCAATACCATATAAGCAAGAAACAGAAGCTATAACAATAACATCTCGTCTGCCGGAAAGTAAAGATGATGTTGTACTGAGCCGATAGCGTTCTATTTCTTCATTGATTGACAAATCTTTTTCGATATAAGTGCCACTAACGGGTAAATATGCTTCCGGTTGGTAATAATCGTAATATGAGACAAAATATTCCACGGCATTATCCGGAAAAAATTGTTTAAATTCTTGAAACAATTGGGCTGCCAAAGTTTTATTATGCGCTAAAATCAGTGTAGGGCGTTGCACTTTTTCAATTACATTGGCGACCGTAAAAGTTTTTCCCGATCCGGTTACGCCGAGCAATGTTTGGTACTTATCACCGGACAAAATAGCATTAGACAATTGTTCAATAGCTTCCGGTTGGTCACCGGTTGGTGTAAAATCCGATTTAATCTTAAAAGTTTTCATAAAAAAAACATAAATTCCCCAATACAAAATTGAGGAACTTATGGTTATATCAAATAAAATGTACTTTATTTATCTCTTTAAGGCAAAATGCCCCGTTTTTTCTCTTACATTACCGTTAGGTTCATTGATTTCGGCTAAGAACCAATAATCAGTGGCAGGCAAAGCTTTGCCGTTTAAGGTGCCGTCCCAGCCCGGGCTGTCCGAATTGAATGTTGCAAGCAACTTACCGTACCTGTCAAAAATCCGGATAACGGAGTTCGGTTTTTTAGCAATATTTATTATTTGCCAATAGTCATTATAACCGTCGCCGTTTGGCGTAAAAAAACGTGGCGCACCCAACAAATCAACAACTTGACTGACGACCCCGCAAGCATTTTTGTCAGATACATAAACGGTATAAGTTCCCGGATATAAACCGGTAAAAACATTAGAATCTTGATAATTAATCCCGTCCAATGAATATTCATAATCCCCTATACCGGTTGCAATAACGGTAATTTGATTATCATTGCCGTTAAAGTCCACAAAATCGACATCTTCAATAACGGCAACATCCGAAACATTTACCGTAATGGTTTTTGAATTAGTACAACCGTTAGCATCAGTTACCGTCAAAGTGTATTCTCCGGGCGCATTAACGCTAATATCTTGCGTTGTTTCTCCTGTTGACCAAAGATAAGATGCAAAGCCCGAAGGAGCATCTAATTGAAGTGTATTGCCTAAACACAATAAATACACATCGTCCATAATAATTTCCGGAAGCGGGTGTACAAGCAAATTAAAAGAACCTTCGTTGGTACAACCTGTATTGGTATCGGTAATTTGATACCAAACAGTATCATTGTTAGCTGTTGCGTTAATATAATTGGCAGGATCGACAATTTCGTTGGTATTGGCTTGTACATCTGCCTGAGTCGGATAAAATTTTATATCAAAAGGCGGATTTGTTCTGTTTCCTAATATTTCAGATTCTTTACTTGTCAAATCAAAAGAAAAAAATCCATCATCATCATTATCACAAATTTCATAATCGGGTACCGTCAAAATTTCCGGCATAGGATTGATATTCAAATAGAAAGTTCCGTATAAAATATTATTATTCGACAGATCAATAAGTTGATAAGTCAGTTTATCTCTGTTAGTTGTATTGGTGTATAGAGTAGTTATTTCATTATTATTACTCAAGGCATCTTGTTCGTTGAGAAAATAATGAATTTCATAATTTCCTTGCGTTGACTGACCGGCAATAACCTCATTATCAAATTGATGCAGGTCAAGTGTCTCCGTGCCGGTAAGATTTGTACCGCATACAAATACGTCGATATCCGGTGGAATAACAAATATTTGAGAAACGGTTACATCACAACCGACGTATAAATGCAAAGTCGCCGTTATCGTGTAAGTGCCGGGAGTCGTATAGGAATGATATGTTTGAGAATGCGTATTGTCCGGCGGATTATCGGGCTGACTTGTTATCGTTGTACCGTCACCAAAATCCCAATCAACACTTACAATCTCTTCATTAGATGATACTTCCCATAAATTATTAAATTGTGCCGTTACATTGGGGGCTTGAATTTGCATAAAATAAGATTGGATAAAAGGAGGCAAGCCCTGATGGGTAACCATTGAGGAACCTAAATTGATAAAACAATGCCTGTAATCACAAGCGGTTCCCGTTTCATTTGGATTTTCAATAACACTGATTTTGTTTTGATTTGACCCGTAACCCGTAGTAAAAGGTCTGTAAATTTTACCGTCCAAACCTAATTGTAAAGCGGCTCTGTAATTAGTATTAGTGCTGATAATCGTCGCTTGATTGTTATTGGATAAGTCAAATTGCGTTAAACAATTAATCCAGTCGCTTAAATATAATTTGGAACTATCCGGTGAAAATTCCAAACCGTAAGGTTGATTGTTATTAGAGTTCAAATTTAAAGCAACCGGATTGCTAATAACCCCGGTGGTATTGTCAAAATCAAATAAATATGCGGTCTGGTCATTGGCATTGGCAATGGCTATTTTGGTCCCGTCGGGCGATGCTTTCATATAACCTATTCCGTTGAGAATGCTGAGTGAAAATTGGGATACGGTGGCGGTATTTTGAACTCCGGAACTCGTAATTCTGAAAGCATAAAAAGTATTCATATTGCTACCGACCGTATGATACAATGCAGAATTATTATTTGTCGGAGGGGCTAATGTAATGACCCAAACGGAACTACCGTCCGAACTGATAACGGCAGTTACTTTTTCACTGGCATGTTCCACCAGCCTGATATTTTTTTGTCCTGCAACTACGCCTCCCAAACCATTATCCAAATTCATATCAACTACCGAATATTGCATACCGAGCGTTGAAGGAGAACTAAAAGCTTCGTCAACCGTAAATACATAATATATATGATTATCGTCCGGTTTTGGTACCACAATACCCGATTGCGTTGATGAAGCATGTCCGTGTAATCCGGAGCCGTTTTGCATGATTTGATGATTGGCATTCCAAATAGTCATACCATCGGTATAAAGTAACAGATCACCGCAAGCATTGGAAATAGAAGAACACCCCTCTTCGGTGTTTATTTGCCCGCCGGTTTCAACAACAGGTGCGCCACTCGAAAAATCCAAACCGGCGTGAGTACCGAAAAACCAATGTGCCGCTTCATATTGCGCACTCACGGAAAGTTGGAAAAGTAAAAATAAAATTAGTAATAAAAGTTGTTTTTTCATTGGATTTGTTTGTTTGTCCCAAAAATAAAATTTTATCTTTATATCTACAAATATTCTAACTCATAAATCTCTTTTTAGTAGTAATTTATGTGAAAAATACAAAAAAATAACAATCCAAATAACAACAATTATAAAATTTTGAACGGGAATTCCTTCAAATTTAGCAATATCTTCACCTATTTGTTTGCCTATATTTTTTGCGGCATTTAAGCGACTGATCGGTTCGGGTAGTAAATTTTTTATGGACGTATATGGAAAAAATTGTGTTATTTGTTCGGCAATCTCTTTATTGAATATTTTCCAACGTAAAATACCGTATAAAATTCCTTCAACTATCAACCAGATAAAAAAGAAACTCAAGGCTATAGCAGCACGTTTAAATAGAAAGCCTAAAAACATAATAAGAGAAAAAATTCCCAATAATTTTAAAAAGAAAGCGAGCAGAAAATAAGAATCTTTAAATATAATACCACTACTGGTAAAATCAGAATATATCAAACCCAAAATAAAACTTATAACAAATACAAAAACAGTAGCCAAAAGTGATAAAACTATCAAAAAATAAAATTTGGATAATACAAATTCTTTTTTGGTCAATCCGTCAATTAAATTCTGTTTGACTGTCCGGTAGGTATATTCGTTGGTAACCATTGAAACAACGATGATCAATAAAAAGAAAGTTAAAAAATCAGCTACCCAAGTATTAAAATGCCAGATATAAGGAAAATTAAAAATGCCTTGTTCGGCTAAGTGTACTTCTATGTTTCCTAAATTAAATCTAATGGCTGCAATCAAAGCAATACCGGATAACAATATAAAATATGACAAAAACAAAATCCGGCTTAACTTATGATGCTTGATTTTGTACAATTCTATTTCTATGAGTTTGACAAAGTTTTTCATTTCGTAATTTTTAAAAATTCATCTTCCAAACGAGGTTGTTTTTTGACAAGACTTTCGACATAAATACCCTGTTCGGCTAATAATCTGTTCAATTCTTTTCCGGAAAAATGTTTGTCGGCCGGATAAACTTTTATAAGATTATTTTCTTCAACAACATCTTTTATTGCAGGGATTTGAAGTAAAAGTTCTTTAATTTTTTCAGGTCGGTCCGCTTGCAGTTCGTACCAATAAGTTTGAATACTCATTTCGGCTACTTGTCCTTCAAATATTTTTTTACCTTTCTGTAAGATAATCACTTGATCACAAACTTTTTCCACTTCGTCCAAAAGATGAGATGCCAAAATGATAGTCGTGCCTTGTTTCGCAATATTTTTAATAATTTTTCGTATTTCGTGTATGCCTTTCGGGTCTAAACCATTGGTAGGTTCGTCTAAAATCAGCATTTCCGGATCATTAAGCAATGCTGAGGCAATAGATAAACGTTGTTTCATCCCCAACGAATAGGTTTTAAATTTGTCGTGTTTTCTCTCTGACAAACCAACCATTTCTAATTTTTCATCGATACAAGTGGGCGAAATTTCTTTTATTTTACAAACCAAATCGAGGTTTTGCCAAGCCGTCATATACGGATAAAAATTCGGTCGTTCGATAATGGCACCTATACGTTTCAAAGCTTCCGCATTAGATATTTTTCCGTCAAACCATTTAAAATATCCTTCGGTTTTATTGACTACATTCAGAATCATACCCAAAGTCGTGGATTTGCCACTGCCGTTAGGACCTAATAAGCCGTAAACATGTCCTTTTTTTACCTTAAAACACAACCTATCAACAGCTGTTAATCTTCCGAATTTTTTAGTCAAGTTGTTTACTTCTAAAATTGATGACATACATTATATTTTTTATTTGCTTTGACGATTATCGAGAAGGATTGTTACATTTATTAATGGTTTTTTGTCAGATGTCGGTTGTCGCTCTTTCTACTTTGCCTCTTTCTACCGGATACTAATGAATACTTACAACAGGCTCAAAATAATCTCAATACCTTTAAGTATTTCATCATCACTGATAGTCAAAGGCGGGGTGATGCGGACAGCGCGTTTTTCGTAAAGTAACCAAAACAAAATCAATCCGTTATCCAGTGCTTTTAAAACCAAATCATTGGCTTGTTCGGGCGTTTCCATAATGAGAGCCAACATCAAACCGCGTCCTCTAATTTCTTTGATTTTAGGGTGTTTGAGATGTTTTCTTATTAGTTGTTCTTTACGAACAGCTTCTTCGGACAATTTATTTTCTTCAATATAGTTTAAGGTAGCCAATGCCGCGGAAGCGATAACCGGATGACCACCAAAAGTCGTAATATGTCCCATAGGCGGATTGGTTAGGCGTTTCATAATTTCCGGTGTAGAAGTAAATGCGCCGATAGGCATACCGCCACCTAATGCCTTGCCTGTGATAACAATATCCGGAGTAACATTATAATGTTCAAAACCGAACATTTTGCCTGTACGGGCAAAGCCGGTTTGTATTTCGTCTAAAATTAATAATGTTCCGGTTTGTTCGCAACGTTTTCTGACGGCTTTTAAATAATCGTTTTGAGGCTCAATAAATCCGGCACCGCCTTGAATGGTCTCTAAGATGACGGCTGCCGTTTGAGTAGTGATTTTTTGTAAATCGTCAAAATTGTTAAAATTGATAAATGATACACCCGGAATTAATGGCAAAAACGACTGTTTGCGTTCCGGATAGTCCATAACCGACATACTACCTTGCGTATTACCGTGATAAGAGTGATGTGCCGCAATAATATTTGGTCTGCCGGTATAAAGTTTGGCTAATTTCATAGCTCCTTCTGTAGCTTCGGTACCGGAATTGACCAAATAAGTAACCGACAAATCTCCCGGCAATAAAGCGGATAGTTTTTGACAAAGTGTCACTTGCGGTTTTTGAACAAACTCACCGTAAACCATTACGTGCATATACCGGTCTAATTGTTGTTTAACGGCATTGATAACCGGTTGTGGTTGATGCCCGATAACATTTGCCGACACGCCGGCTACAAAATCAAGGTGAGCATTGCCGTCAATATCATAAATATAACTACCTTCGGCATGCGAAACTATCAATCCCATTGGATTGGGAGAAGTTTGTGCTTGATATTTATTAAAATTTCCCTTTAACACTGTATTTTTGTTGATCTGATTCTTCACAAAAATAAACAGATTTTCGAATATCTGATTAATCGGAACTATTTAACCTGAAAAATAGGAAGAATATTTAATTTATTGCATAATTGACCAAATCCATAAAATCCATATATCATTAAAATTCGTCTGATTATCCCCAAAAACAGCTACATTTTCCCCATTGTTTTCGTAAGGATAAAATTTAACCGATATTTGTACCGGTTTACATTTAAGTTTCGTTTAGCTAAATGTAAGTTTGTTTGTTTGTTACCCTAAATTTTCCGGCGTATAAAATATATACGCCGGACTTTTTATATCAGTATTTTTCCCCGTAATATTAACAATTTTCCTTAATAATTATTTAATTTTCCCTATAATTTGAATTTTGAAATTACCGGTATTATCTTTGAAGTGTAAAGTTTTGTTTTTTTAAACCAATAAAAAATGAGAAAAACGAATGATTCGAGCAATCGACTTTTGACCCGAAGCAATAAAACGGTCAGTAAACAGTATGCCAGAGTGCGTATTAAAAAAGAAAAATCATTGAGTTTAAATAAAACATCGTTAACCTAAATTTACATTTCTCATTTCTAGTAATAAATCCCGTATGCTATACTATATACCATACGGGATTTATTTTAAAGTGATGCGTTATTGAACTTCATTAACAAAATTATCAAACTGAAAATCCGCTGTTGAAAGTCAATGTGCCGGAAATGGTTGATGATGAAATCATTAATGAGTTGAATGTTTAAAGTTAAAAGTTGAATGTAGAGACGCACGATACTGCGTCTGTAGAATAAAAAAATCAAAATGAGGTATAAGAAAAAACTATGGACGCAACTATTATGACACAAATTTTTCACTAATTTTGTCTCATTAATAATAAAAACATAAGAATATGAAAATCAATCAATATAGTGGA
>JALVKK010000003.1 GCA_027033875.1 Flavobacteriales bacterium | reverse complement strand
AAAAAGGTCCGTAAAACAAATGTGTTTCACCGTATTGTTCACGGTTGTAATATGCCAATAATTCGCGGGCGTTGGTAGGGGCGTTTTCGTTGATAACCGTATTGGCATTGGCACGAATGGGCAACATAATCCACGATGAAAAACCGATTAATAAAAACATAACCGACAAAGTAAGAGCTTCCAACAGACGGTTATTGCTTGCGTGAGCTTTTCGCAAGAAATAATAGAATAAACCGAGCGTCACCAATCCGGCAACAGCCGTTCCCGTATTGAACGGCAATCCGAAAGTGTTGGTAAAGGTGATTTCAAAGAAACTGTAAAATTTCATGGTCCAAGGCAACAACATTTTGAATATCACTATTAAGATACCGAAGACGACCAAATTGGCAATGATAAAAGATTTGGGGGTGATTTTTTCGCTGGTTTTAAAATAATATAACAATCCGATAGCCGGAATAACCAACAAAACCATAAAATGTACGCCGAATGATAATCCGATGACAAATGCCATCAAAATCAACCAACGGTTACCTCGCGGTTTGTCGAGACTGTCCACCCATTTCAACCCGAGCCAAAATAAGGCGGACATAAAAAACATGGCGGCGGCATAAACTTCGGCTTCTACCGCCGAAAACCAAAACGAATCGGAAAAAGCAAAGGCTAGTGAACCTACCGCTGCGCTCCCCAAAACGATGATTTGTTCAGACTGTGATAAATCGGTTTTGCGTAAAAAATATTTTGTCAGAATATGAATAATAGTCCAATACAAAAACACTATGGTCAAAGCACTAAATATTGCCGACATCATATTGACCATATAAGCAATTTTGTCAGATGAACTCGCAAACATGGCAAAGAACGCCCCGAGCATTTGGAATAAAGGCGCTCCCGGCGGATGTCCGACTTGCAGTTTGGTAGATGTAGAGATAAATTCCCCGCAATCCCAAAAACTAACCGTCGGTTCCAATGTTGAAACATAAGTAAACAGGCTTATGAAAAATACGATAAAACTTAAAATAATTTCAAGTTTTTTATAAGACGACAATTGCTTCATTTGATATAACTTAAATTAATAATTAAAAACAAAAATAAGAATAAAATCCGGCTGACGGGAAATTTTTTGATTAACAATGACAAAGATAATTTTTTTTCTAAAACATAGTGTAACAAAAAAAGAATATCTGTATCTTTATAATGACAAATTTCAAAACCGGTTGGATAAAAATGACGACATAACAATGCTGTTGGAGGCTTGTAAACGCCGTGATCAAAAGGCGCAAATAGCTGTGTATCAACGTTATGCAAAAGCAATGTATCAAGTAGCCGTACGGATTACCGGCAATTGCGACGATGCCGAAGATGTCATGCAAGAAGCTTTTATCAAGGCGTTTGACAAATTACACAGTTACAAAGCTAAGGCAAGTTTCGGCGCTTGGCTCAAACGCATAGTTGTCAACGAAGCTTTGTCGTGGTTACGCCAACGTAAAAATATGACGTGTATAGATAGAATAGATACCGTAATCGAATCCGAACCGGATATAGATATAGACGAAAATAAAGTCAAAATTGAATTGGTACTCGACGCCATTAACCGTTTGAGAGATAATTATCGTGTTGCAGTGAATTTGTACTTTCTCGAAGGATATGACTATGAAGAAATGATGCAAATATTAAATCTGTCATATGCCAATGTGCGAACGTTGGTATCACGAGCTAAGCAAAAATTGAAAGAAAATTTAGAAAACATAACCGATTAACCAATAAATAATGCATCTAAAAAAATTTATTGATAAAAACAAAGAGCAAATAAATATCTATAAACTGAAAACCGGACATGAAGAAAGATTTCAGAAAAAATTGAAATCGCAAAATCAGCAATATCAGATTGGTTTCGTCAGACGATATTATAAGAAACTATTGGCAGCCGCATCTGTCATAATACTGATATCGGTTGCCGGACAATATTACAAGTTTTCTAAACAAATGCAGACGAAAGATGTTGAAATACAACAAAATGAACAATATTTTTCGGGAATTATCAAAACGGAAATAAAGCAGATAAAATCGGAGAAAACGCCGGAAACTCAAAAAGTTTTTGATGATGCTATGGGACGAATCAATCAATTGGAAAAAGATTATTGTCGGTTGGTGGAAGATTACCGGGTCAATCACGATAAATATATTCTGAATGCGATGATTGAAAACTATCAACAACGGATTGACATTTTGCAATTTGTCAAACAAGAAATTAAAAAAATAAAAGAAAATAAAACCCGTCAAAATGAAACACACAGGGCTTAAAATCGTCTTATTGCTTTTACCTTTACTGGTTTTTTCAAATCATCGGGAGGGTAAATTCAAAAAGCTAAAAACCATACAACGTCGTTTTGATGCCGGAACTGCCGGAAGGCTTCTTATCGACAACACTTACGGCAATGTGAATGTGATAACCGGCAAGCAAACACAAGTGCTTATCACGATTGATATCAAAGTAGATGGCGACGATGCCGATGCCGTAGAAGAACGTTTTGATCAAATCAAAATAAATTTTGAACAATCCGATTCGCAAATTTCCGCCAAAACCGTTTTAGGAAATACCAATCAAACCGGTGGCAGTTGGTTATCATGGCTTTTCGGCAGAAATAACAGACAAATCAATTTCAAAATCAATTACGAAATACGCATGCCGGAGCAGTGGCATTTAAAAATCAATAATGATTACGGACATATTTACCTGAATAAATTATCGGGAGATTTTGAATTAAATGCCGATTACGGCAGTTTTGAAATAGGCGAATTGTCCGGTGATTATAATCGTATCGTAACCGATTATTTTTCAACATCGAGCATTGATTTTGTCAAAAAAGCAGAAATAAATGCCGATTACAGCCGCATTAATATCACTTCGGCATATCGTTTGATAATAAAGAGTGATTACAGTACCATCAAAATTGATGATGTCAGAAACTTGGAATTTAACAATGATTACGGGGCGATTTATGTCAAAAATGTTAAGAAAGTAACCGGCAGAGGTGATTATCAAACCCGTTCGTTCGGTAATGTCGATTATATAAAATTTACGGGAGATTACGGTTCTATTAAGATTGACGGCTTTTTGCCCGATTTTGATTCGATCGATTTATCTTGCGATTATACAAATATTAAAATATTCAACCGGCATAAAGTTGCGTTCCGTTTTATAATGCAACAAACCTACGGTTGTTTTAAGTCCGGCGATTTGAATATTGATAAAGAAATAAATGACAATGGCGATAAAGAAATCGAAGGTTATTACAAAAACCGAAAAGCCGGATCATTGATACAAATCAAAACGGATTACGGTTGTGTTCGAATTGAGTAATGGGCGCTTAAAGATTTTCGACATCGGTCATCGGACATCTGACAATTCAATTAATAGAAAAACCAAATAAAATGAAACAATTCGTATTAATTTTTTTATTAGCCATCGGTTTTACAACTGCAAAAGCACAATTTTGGACAAAAAAAGTATCGGGAAACCGGCAAATAATCACTGAAACCGAAGCCGTTGGCGATTATGACAAGATAAGTGTAACCGGAGCTTTTAAAGTAAAAATTGTTTATGGAACGCCCGGAACTCTAAAAATTATCGCAGACGAAAACCTCTTGGAATATATCGAAACTTATACCAAAGGCAGCAAACTGGTTATTCGTATCAATCCGGAATTTTCCATATCACATTATACCAAATTGGATATTGAAGTACCGGCGGACTATTTATCACAAATAAGTTTAACCGGCTCGGGCGAAATTTATAATGAAAAAACTTTTGATTGGAAAAACATCAAATTAAATTTGATCGGTTCAGGCAAGTTGGATATCAAAACCGGAGTAAACCATTTAACGGCTAAACTCATCGGTTCGGGGGATATTTTTCTAACCGGACAAGCTCAAACAGCAAAATATTCCATTACAGGTTCGGGATTGATTAGTGCCAAAGAATTGAAAGCCGGAGATGTAGAAGCTACTTCAACCGGTTCCGGAGAAATTCGTTTACAAGCCGTTCAAAGATTAAATGCTCGTGTTTACGGCAGCGGAAACATCTTTTATTACGGCGAGCCGGATGTTTTGAAAACTAATAATTTCGGCAGCGGTGATATAATTCTTAAAAGAATGAGGTAGGTAAAATATTTATAAAAACATATATTATGAAAACAACCAAATATTTATTGTTTATATTCGGATTAGTTTGTTACGCCGGGCTTTTTGCGCAAGCTGATATCAATAATAAGTTGTTGAAAATCAACCGTAAAATTGATAGTATTGTACAGTCAAAAAGCCGGCAATTTGAAACGGAATTGCAACAAATTGACAATAAACTATCCAACCGACAACTCAATAAGAAAGAAGCGGAAAAGGCCAAAAAACGTTTGGCTAAACAATATGCTGAGGATCTGGATTATACCATTTACAAACTTGCGGGGGATTTAAAACGCATTGGCAAAGGCTCATATATAACCGATAGTATTATCGATAACCGAACGGCTTATAATATTAGAAAAGTAAAACTGTACAGCAGGTTTTATTATAAGAGAGAGTCTTGTAAAAATAAAAATACTCATACCTATGTTTTTTTAACATTAGGATTAAATAATGTATTGGACCGCGATAAAGTCGAAAGTATCGAATTTAGTCCGTACGGTTATATTCAGTCGCGCTTCTTTGAAATAGGTATGGATTGGAAAACTAATTTTTTGCACAAAAAAGCCTTTTTGGTATATGGTTTTTCATTTATTTGGAATACCTTAAAGCCCGGTGGAAACAAATATCATGTTGTGTCAAACGATACTGTCAATATTGTAACACACCCTTACGATTTAGAACGCTCTAAATTGCGACATATCTGGCTTAAAGTGCCTTTGAGTATAGAATTGAATTTTCCCGATTCCAAACGGGGACATTTGAATCTTTCCGCAGGTATTTACGGTAAATTCCGCTTGATTACCAAGCAAAAATTGACTTATTTTGCCGATGGCAACAGTCATGACGAAGTGATAAAGGATGATTATACCATGCCCAATTTTGCTTATGGATTAACCGGTGCGGTCGGTGGTACCGATTGGAGTGTTTATGCCGATTATGACTTAACGCCTTTGTTTAAAAACAGTAAAACACATCTGATTAGTTTAGGTTTGAAGTGGCGGTTGTAAAATGAGTTTGTCAAAATCAAATCATTCTGATTGCAGTATGTAAATTAAGGAGGAATAATCCCCTGTTTTACGGGCTTTCCAATTTGATTTCATGCCGGTAAAGAAAGCTTTAAACCAGTTTTTTTTACCGGTTTTGTATTGTTCGGACAATAAACTTACATAAAAACTGTCAAAATACAGTGGTTTTTGTCCGACGACTTTCATTTGGTGTTTTTCAAACAATTTTTGTATGGCTAGGGGTGAAAAGTGCCAAAGATGTCGCGGTACGTCATAAGCAGCCCAATGGGCAGCGTAGTATTGCGCATCATAAGACGTAAAGTTGGGAACGGCAATCATCAAAATACCGGCGTTGTTTAGGCGCGCTTTAAGTTTATGGATTAAATCATCTACATCCGGCACGTGTTCCAGCACATGCCAAAGGGTAATGGCGTCATATTTGTCCGTTAGTTCATCAATGGAAACTTTGACATTATTATTAGTTATTTCATTTGCTAACTTTCTTGCGTTTTTATTTGGTTCAACGCCGGAAACCGTCAAAGTTTTCTTTAACAGATATGCCAAAAATTCGCCGGTTGCCGTTCCGTAATCCAATACCGATTGCATTTTGGGGTGATATTGTCGTAACAGACGGTATTTGTAAGCATAACTACGTTTTCTAATAAGATTATACAAGCGGTCGGTCAAGGAAGTGTTTTGATGATGATGCGGTTTGTAGGCTGTTGATTTATAATAATTTTCCAAATTTTTCGGCACCGGACAAGTCAGTAACATATTCCATAGAGCATCGTGATATAGATCAAAATATTGACCGGAAACCAAGTGGTCTTTGACCGTCATCATTTTTGATAATACTTGTCCCGACAACGGAGACACAACCGGTTGAATCATGGTTATAATTTTTTACAAAGATAGATAATATGAGTTGAAAGCCGATGAAATTATTGACAAACCTGTCATTATTTTTCGTTTTTTGCAGGGGAATTTCATTTAAAATTGTTATTATAGAGAGAGGATTTCTATTTTTACGAGTAGTAGTGATATTTGTTCGCATATCTTTAACAAAAAAGCATAGATTTGCAATCTATCAAAAATATAAAACCATCAAAATTATGAGACTATTTTTTTTAAATTTTTTTATGATAATACTAACCGGCATCAACTTAACGGCACAAAACAAGCCCGGATTTGTGATGACTTCTGATCCGGTTCGGATAATACCGCCATTGAGTACAATGAAATCTTTACCGGCACCAAAGCCAAAAGATGAAGAAATCAATCCGAAACGAAATTTCAGACAAAATATAATAGTTCCGGGGAAAGGATTGCCCAAAACCACAG
>JALVKK010000002.1 GCA_027033875.1 Flavobacteriales bacterium | reverse complement strand
CTATAAGCCCCGTAGGGGCGAAACCTTTGTAAACAACTAACTATGAAACACTTAACAGAATACCGAAATCCGGAATTAGCCAAAAAAATTCTAAAAGAAATAGAAAATACCGCCACCAAAAATTGGAAAATCATGGAAATTTGTGGTGGACAGACACATAGTTTGGTAAAAAACGGCATATTGACCGTTTTACCGGACAAAATTGAAATGCTTCACGGTCCGGGTTGTCCGGTTTGTGTAACGCCACTCAATTTGATAGACAAAGCTATTTATTTGGCCAAAGAAAAAGATGTTATTTTATGTAGTTTCGGTGATATGTTACGCGTGCCGGGATCAACGGACAGTTTGCTCGAAGCTAAAGCAAAGGGTGCCGATATTCGTATCTTATATTCCCCTTTGGAAGCAGTACAAATAGCGCATCAAAATCCGGATAAAGAAGTCGTCTTTTTTGCTGTTGGTTTTGAAACCACGGCGCCGGCAAATGCTTTATCTATCTTACATGCTCAAAAACTCGGTCTTAATAATTATTCCATTCTCAATTCGCATGTATTGGTCCCGCCGGCAATCAAAGCCTTGATGGAAGATCCCGAAGCCAAAATCGACGCTTTTTTGGCTGCCGGACATGTTTGTTCTATTATGGGCTACTGGCAGTATCACGAATTAGCTGCCAAATATAAAATACCTATCATCGTAACCGGATTTGAACCGTTGGATTTGCTACAAGGTATCTTGGCAGCAGTCAAACAACTGGAAAACGGCACTTATCAAGTTGAAAATCAATACAAACGTATTGTCAAAGAAGAAGGTAATCGTGAAGCACAAAACATTATCAATCAAGTCTATGAATATGACGACCAAATGTGGCGGGGTATCGGCACCATACCTGATAGCGGTTGGCATTTAAAAAAAGAATTTGAAGCATTTGATGCCGATAAAAAATTTAATATCGACATAGAAAAAGCCCCCGAAAATGCCATGTGTATAGCCGGTGATATTATGAAAGGTATCAAAAAACCCTTTCAATGTCCGGCTTTCGGAACAGCTTGCACACCACAAAATCCTTTGGGTGCACCAATGGTTAGTAGCGAAGGCGCTTGTGCCGCCTACTATAATTTTAGAAATATGTTTGAAGAAATATCACAATAAAAAAGTCGTCTGAACATCACTAAAAACATAGATATTACATTTTTTCGGACGAAAAAGTGTAAGTTTCTACATTTTTTCGGACGAATTTTTGTATATTGAAAATAATTAACTCACTAAAATAACTATATTAATAGCAATTGTATATGAACAAAAGCTTATTTAAACTACAATGTCCCGCACCGAAATTTGATTTTGATATCATTACTTTGGCGCATGGTAGCGGTGGAAAATTAACCAATCAACTATTGGAAACCGGCGTTTTTGATTTGCTCAAAAATGACATTCTCGACAAGCATCACGACGGTGCTTTTCTAAATCTTAACGGAGAAATTGCTTTTTCAACCGACAGCTTTGTTATTTCGCCTATTGAATTTCCCGGTGGAGACATCGGCGAATTGGCAGTCAATGGAACAGTCAATGATGTAGCTATGTGTGGTGCTGTTCCGCAATATCTGTCATTGAGTTTTATCATTGAAGAAGGTTTGGAAATCAGCAAATTTTGGGACATTATCGTCTCGATAAAATATGCGGCGGAAAAATCAGGGGTAAAAATCGTAACCGGAGATACCAAAGTGGTAGATAAAGGCAAAGGCGACAAAATATTTATCAATACGACCGGAATTGGACATTTGCATCCGAAAGCACAAATTGATTTGTCTCGTATAAAATCCGGCGATAAACTGATTGTCAGTAATAGCATTGCCACGCATGGTATTGCCATTTTATCCGTAAGAGAAGGCTTACAGTTTGAAACCGAAATTAAAAGTGATACCACCAATCTCAATCATTTAACCAAAGTATTGTTAGACCAATTCGGTGATAAAATCCATTTGTTCCGCGACCCGACCCGTGGCGGTGTAGCAGCAACTTTGAATGAAATAGCTTCCGAAATTGATAAAAGTATTATTCTGCACGATGATAGCATTCCCGTTTTACCGCAAGTCAAAGCTGCTTGTGAGATATTAGGATTAGATCCGTTATACACGGCAAATGAAGGCGTTTTTATGAGTTTTGTAGATGCCGATATTGCCGATGAAGTTGTT
>JALVKK010000001.1 GCA_027033875.1 Flavobacteriales bacterium | reverse complement strand
CCCAAAACAATCCCTTCATCATTAGGCGATAATTCTTTGTGAAAATACAATTTTTTCCGATTATTATTTTTTTCAATCAGTAAATCAACCAATAGCGCATTTTGAAATACCCCGCCGCTAAAAGCCAGATGTTCAAACCGGTATTTTTCAGCAATTTGCCAAATAAAATCAACCAATGTTAAATGAAATTTAGTAGCAATCTCTTGAAAATCAACGTTTTTATTTAAGTCTTCAAGGATTTTATTGAAAATAAATCCACTAAAATTCTCATAAGCGTATGGCGTTATTTGATAGCCGTCGGTTTGATTTTTTTCAAGAAATTGTGTGGCTTGCCATTCGAGTTTCATGCTTGCTTCCGCATCGTAATGGTGTTTGTCATATCTAAAAACTATGGAAGCAACGGCATCAAACAAGCGTCCCATACTTGTGCTTTTGAGCTGCGTATTTGATATGAGTTTTTGATAAATTTTCCACTCCGTTTCGTTGAATTTCGGTTGTAAATATTTTTGAGCTTTTTCAAACTTATGTCCGATAGCCAAAGCCGATATACGCGGTTCTTTGACCATTTTGTCTGCCAGAATAAAATCAAACTCACCGATGTGGTGAAGGCGTTTTATATTATGGTTTTGGTAACTAAAAAATTCGCCACCCCAAATATTACCGTCATCGCCTAATCCGGTGCCGTCCCAAACAACCCCTAATATTTTATTGTGATTGTCGAGCAAGTTATTTTCAGCCAAAACACTTAATAAATGTGCTTTATGATGTTGAATTTCAACGTGTTTGATATGGTTTTGTTGAGCATACTTCTTTCCGAATTCCGTCGCAAAATAATCGGGGTGTTTGTCGGTAACGACAGTTTGTATTTCAGGTTTTAAGATACCTGTTAAGTGATTAAAAGTTTTTTCATAATTATTTTGCGCTTCGTAACTTTCGGTATTTCCAAGATACTGGCTGATATAGATATTATTCTGATGCGTTAGAGCAAATACACTTTTGAGCATACTGCCGGTCGCCATGATGCTTTTGTCTTGAAAGGATAATTCCGGATTGATATAAATTGGTGCTTTGCCACGAGAACGACGCAATACGATTTTTTGACGGTAACGGGCGGAAAATTGCACTAATCCGTCATCTTGCGGAATGACGATGTCGCGGTTGTTCATCAAGAGAACATCGGCGATATGTGTTAAATAATCAATTGCCGTTTGGTCATCGTAAATAATGGTAGAACCCGTAATATTGCCACTGGTAGAGATGATAGGTTTACCGAATTTGTTAAGCAACAAATCGTATAAGGGAGTATATGGCAACATCACGCCAATACGTCCCAAATCTTTTGCAATTTCTCCGGTAGCAATTGTTGAAGTCGGTTGTTTTTTTAATTGCAGTAGGACAATAGGAGCATGGATACTTTCCAATTCTTTCTTTTCATCGCTGTTGATAAATGCGTCATTTTCAATACTCGAAATATCAGGATACATCAATGCAAAAGGTTTGACAGGTCTTTGTTTGCGTTGTCGCAAGGTTTTGACTGCTTCCGCATTGGCAGCATCACAAGTCAACAAATATCCGCCGATACCTTTAATGGCAATGATTTTTCCGGTATTCCAATATTGAATGACTTTATCTAAATCCGTAAAATGTTCCGTTATTTTTCCGTTTTCATACCATTGCATTTCCACCGGACAATCGGGACAAGAATTGGTTTGTGAAAAATGCCGGCGTTCCAGCGGATTGTCGTATTCTGTTTGACAAACCGGACACATTTCAAATTTATGCATGGTAGTATATGGACGGTCGTAGGGTAGGGCGGTGATGATAGAATAACGCGGTCCGCAATTGGTACAGGTTATAAACGGATATTGATATCGCCGGTCATCAGGATTATAAAGTTCGCGACGGCAATCCGGACACATGGCAACATCGGGCGTTACCAAGACATTGGTTGTTGTTTTGCTTTCACTTTTGATTATTTCAAAACTTTCAAATTGTTGATTATCAACCTTTTTGATAGAGTAATCAGTAACCACTGCCAAAGGGGGCAGGTTGTCTAAAATCTCTTTTAAAAACAGATTGGTTTCTTTTTCATCGGCATTGATTTCAATATGAACCCCGTCGGTCGTGTTATTAACCCAACCTTTGATTTGCTTTTGCATAGCTATTTTATAGACAAAAGGTCTAAAACC